>NZ_JBHUZM010000135.1:0-20646 GCF_042667665.1 Streptomyces sp. NPDC057307
GAAGGTGGGTACCCCCAGCCCTGGGGGCGGGGATCGTCGCGCTGGGCGCGCTGGTGTGGATGCAGCGGCGCAACTACCGCAGGACGAACCGCGTCTTCAACCACGGGCTGCTCGCTGCGACGGCCGCGGCCACGGTGGTCCTGCTCTGGCTGGCCGTGGGACACACGGTGGCCAGGGCCGAGCTGCGGGGCGCGATGGCGCACGGACAGGAGTCGCTGGACGTCCTCAACAAGGCCCGGATCAACTCCCTGAAGGCACGGGCCAACGTGGTCACCTTCCATCAATCGGCAGGATGCGAGATGAAGGTGTCCGAGCAGCAGCGCGGCGACAGCGATTCCGTCGTCCGGATCATGGCAGAGGTCCTCGGAGCCGACGAGTTGAAGCCCTCCGACAGCTTCTTCGACTTCGGCGGCACATCCCTCCAAGCGGTACGCATATGCACCCGCGTCAAACGGGAGCTGGGCATCCGGGTCTCTCCCGACACGGTCTTCGACAGTGAGACGGTCGCCGATTTCAGCGCCGCCGTGATCGCCCGCGGCGAAGCCGTCTGACGGGGACGGAGACCGACTTCTCATGTCCCGCATGTCCCCCGTGCCTCGTCCGCCCGGTGCGCGGCTCATCCACGAGGCCGTCGCGCACCAGGCCCGTCTGCGGCCGGACGCCACCGCACTCGTCTTCGCGGGCCGGACCGTCAGCTACCGGACGCTCGACCGGGCGGCGGAGGCGTACGCCGCGGAGCTGGGCCGACTCGGTGTCGGCCCCGGACGGCTGGTGCCCGTGCTGCTGCCACGCTCGCCCCAACTGGTGGCCGTGCTCCTCGCCGTACTCAAACGTGGTGCCGCCTACGCGGCGCTGGACCCGAAACTGCCCGCCGACCGACTGCGGACCGTACTCGGCATGCTGGCGCCACCCGTCGTCGTGGCCCCCTCGCCGGCCGAGGGCGCGTCGCCCGCGACGGCCGCCGACGGCCGCACCGTATGGACGCCACCCGCCGAGGAGTTGACCGAAGCGGCCGGACGGGCCCCGGACACGAGCGCCGCGCCTGATCAGGACGGGGCCGACGGGGCCGCGCCCGCCACCGTGTTCTTCACCTCCGGCACCACCGGCACCCCCAAGGGGGTGCTCTCGCCGCACCGGGCCACCACCCGGCTGTTCGGCCCGGACAGCTTCGCCGACTTCGGCCCCGGCCGTGTGATGCCCCAGGCCGCACCCGTCTCCTGGGACGCGCTCACCCTCGAACTGTGGAGCATGCTGACCACCGGCGGCACGGCCGTGCTGGTCGACGGCGACTACTTCCTCCCCGACGACCTGGCCGAACTCGTCGAATCCACCGGCCTGGACACGATCTGGCTCACCGCCGCCCTCTTCAACCTCTTCGTGGACGAGGACCCCGACTGCTTCACCGGGCTGCGCCAGGTCTTCACCGGCGGCGAGCGGCTCTCCGCCCCGCACATCCGGGCCTTCCTCGCCCGTCACCCCGGGATCACCCTGCTCAACGGTTACGGCCCGGTCGAGTGCTGCGTCTTCGTCACCACCCACCGGATCCGGCCCGCCGACTGCGAGGCCGAGTACGGCATCCCGCTCGGCACGCCGGTCCCCGGCACCGAGATCCATGTCCTCGACGGCGACCACGAGGTCCCGCCCGGCGCGCTCGGTGAGATTTGTGTCTCGGGGGAGGGCCTGGCGGACGGCTACCTCGGCAACGAGCGGGCGACGGCGGAGAGTTTCGCCACATTCGACCCCGGCACCGGCCCCAGAAGGATCTACCGCACCGGCGATCTCGGCCGGCTGGACAGCGACGGGACACTGCACTTCCACGGCCGTGCCGACCGGCAGATCAAGATCTCCGGGCATCGCGTCGAGCCCGCCGAGACAGAGTCCGCGGCCCTGCGCCTGGCGGGCGTCCGGGAGTGCGCCGTGCTTCCCGTGGCTGGTCAGAGCGGTGCGTACGAGCGGCTGGCGCTGTTCTACACCGCGGAACCGCTCGCCGGGACAGGCGGCACCAGTGACGCCGACGGGCCGGTCGACGGCGCCGCCCCCGAGCCGGACACCGTACGGAAATCGCTCGCCGCCGTACTGCCGCGGGCCCAGGTGCCCGACGACGTCCGGCGGATCCGGGCCTTCCCCCGGACGCCCAACGGAAAGATCGACATCGTCGCTCTGTTGGACCAGCCGGGCCGATAGACGCATGATCGGTGTCTGAATATCGCCGCACCGGCCTCAGCCGCCACCCCCCAGAGGTCCGTCCCAGTCGTTCGCACCACGAAGCGAGAAGCGATGGAACCGCGTACCTACCCGATGTCGTTCGAGCAGGAGTCGATCTGGCTCAACGACCAGTACCAGCAAGGCACCTCGCGCTATGTGGAGTCGTGGGTCCACCGACTGCGCGGACCCCTCGACATCGTTGCCGTCGAGGCGGCGCTGACCGGCATCGTGGCCCGGCACGAAGCGCTGCGCAGCAGGCTGATGCTGGTGGACGGCGCCCCCCGGCAGATCGTGCTCCCGCCGATGCGGGTCCCGGTCGACGTACGGCGGATCACAGCGGACGAGCGGGCGTCGGCGCTCAGGGACGCCGTCACCCGGCAGACGGACCTCGCCGAACCGCCGCTGCTGAAGGCCACGCTGCTGGTGATTACCGAGGGCGCCGAAGCCGAAGCCGCCGACGGCGCGGACCACGACGCCACCGACTCGCCCCCGCGCCCACACCCGCGCCCGGACGGTGAGTCCGTGCTCGCCGTCGCGATCCACCACGCCGTCATCGACGGCTGGTGCTTCAGCCTCCTCGACCAGGAGTTCAGCGAGCTGTACCGCGCCGAGGTGGAGCGACGGGCGCCCCGGCTGCCCGAACTGCCCGTCCAGTCGGGGCCGTACGCCCGGCGCCAGCGGAGCACCGACGGCGAACACCGCGCGCGGCTGGTCGAGCACTGGCGGGCCGAACTGGCCGGCGCGCCCGACGAGTCGTCCTTCCCGGCCGACCGCCCCCGCCCGCAGGCCCTCAGCCACCACGGCGGCCAGGTGGAGTTCGGTGTCGACGCCGCCACGGGAGCGCTGATACGCGGCCTCGCCGCCCGGCTGCGGACGACGCGTTTCGTGGTGCTGGCCGCGGCGCTGACCGCGCTGATCGGGCGGCACACCGGCCAGGACGACCTCGTCATCGGCACGCCGGTGTCGCGCCGCGACGAGCCGGAGACCGAGGACCTCATCGCCTGCCTCACCGATGTGCTGCCGCTGCGCGGACGGCCGCGCCACGACCGGTCGTTCACGGACCTGGTGCTGGAGATGAAGCACCAGGTCCGATCGACCGTCCGGCACAAGGACGTGCCGTACAGCCATCTGGTGCGCGAGCTGGGCGTCGAGCGCACCCTGAGCCGGTTCCCGCTGTTCCAGGTGGTGTTCGCGGTCGACGACGCGCCGCCGTCGGCGCTCTCCCTGCCCGGCGTGGCGGCCGAGCGCCTCCAGGTGCACGACGGGACGGCCAAGTACGACGTGTTCCTGCACCTGATGCCCGACGGGGACGGGTACCGCGGACTGTGGGAGTACTCCGCCGACCTCTTCGACCACCCGACGGTGGAGCGCCTGGCGGCCCGGTTCCGTACGCTCGTCGCCGACGCCGTCGCCCGCCCGGAGACCGCGCTCCAGGAGCTGGCGGTCATGCCCGCCGACGAGGAACGGCGGACGCTCGCCGAATGGGCGCACGGCGAGCGTCCGCCCCCCGAAGTCCCGCTCGTGCACGAGGCGTTCGCGCGTTCGGCCCGGCTGGCACCGGACATGCCCGCCGTCGTCGCGCACGGGCGGACCCTGTCGTACGCGGAGCTGGACGCGGCGGCCGACCGGGTCGCCGCGCTGCTCGTCGCGCGAGGCGCCGTACGCCGCCCCGTCGGTGTGTGCGTGGAGCGGACGGCGGATCTGCCGGTGGCCGTCCTCGGGGTGCTGAAGGCGGGCGGCAGCTGTGTGCCGATCGACCCGCGCCATCCGGCGGAGCGGATCGCGTTCACGGTACGGGACAGCGGGATCGACGTCCTGCTCACCCAACGCGGGTGCCGGCCGGCCGAACTGCCCGTCGGCGTCGAGGCGGTGCTCCTCGACGACCTGCCGAGCGAGGAGGTTCCGGACGCGGAGGTGCCGGACGCGGACGACGCGCCGGGCGTGCCGGGGCAAGCTGACGGCACATCGCCGTTCACCGGCCCCGTCGTCCCGGTCGGGCCCGACGACCTCGTGTACGTCATCTACACCTCGGGTTCCACGGGCCGGCCCAAGGGTGTCGCCATGGAACACGGCCCGCTGGCCAATCTGATCGACTGGCAGCGGCGCCGGTCGGCGACCGGGCCGGACCCGAGTACGGGGGCGCGCACCCTTCAGTTCGCGCCCCTCGGCTTCGACGTCGCGTTCCAGGAGATCTTCGCCACCTGGGCGGCGGGCGGGACGCTCGTCCTCGTCGACGAACAGATCCGCCGGGACCCGCACCAACTGCTCGATCTGATCGTGTCGGAGCGGATCGAGCGGCTGTTCCTGCCGTTCGTCGCGTTGCAGCAGCTGGTGGAGTACGCGTGCGTCACCGGCCGTCGCTGCGACGCTCTTCAAGAGGTCCTCACGGCGGGCGAACAGCTCCATGTCACGCCCGCCCTGCGGCAGTTCTTCGGCACGCTCACCTCGGCCACGCTGGAGAACCAGTACGGCCCCTCCGAGACCCACGTCGTGACGGCGGAGCGGCTGGGCCCCGACCCGGCCGCCTGGCCCGATCTGCCGAGCATCGGACGCCCCGTCGACGGCGCCACGGTCCTGCTGCTGGACGAGCGGCTGCGGCCCGTCCCGGCGGGCGCCGTGGGGGAGATCTGCGTCGGCGGACCGGTGGTCGCGCGCGGCTATGTGGGACGCCCCGAGCTGACGGCCGAGAGGTTCGTGCCCGGCGACCTCCCCGGAGCGGCGACGGGCACGGATACGCGGGCGGGCAGCCGCTTCTACCGCACCGGTGACCTGGCCCGGCTGCTGCCCGACGGCCGGATCCAGTACGTCGGCCGGAGCGACGGCCAGGTCAAGATCCGGGGCCACCGGGTGGAGACCGGCGAGGTGGAGGCCGCCGTACGCGCCCAGCCCGGCGTGGCCGACGCGGCGGTCGTGGCCCAGGACCTCGGCCCGGGAGCCGGCAAGCGACTCCTCGCGTACTACATCGCCGCCGACCCGGACGTGGCCGGTCCCGAGGAGATACGGCAGCGGCTGCGCGCCCGGCTGCCCGACCCGCTGGTCCCGGCGCGCTGCCTACTGGTCGACCGCTTCCCGCTCACGTCCAGCGGCAAGGTCGACCGCGCCGCACTCGCCGAGCGGAGAGGCGGAGACGGAGGCGAGGACCGGGAGGATACCGCCTGCGACGACGACACCGCACGGGCCGTCGCGCCGCTCACCGCCACACAGGAGCGGATCGCCCAGCTGTGGTCGGCCCTGCTCGGCCCCGGCACCATCGGCGCGCACGACGACTTCTTCGCGCTCGGCGGCGATTCCCTACTGGCGACCCGGCTCGTCCTCGCACTCCGGGAGGAGCTGGCCGTACGGATACCGCTCCGTTCCGTCTTCACCTCACCGACCGTCACCGGCCTCGCCGCACTGGTGGACGCCTCCTCAGTAGGAGGGCGTAAGGAAGCCGCCCCCGACCTCACCGACGACATACGACTCGCCCCCGACATCGTTGCCGCCGCCGATGTCCGCACCGTCGTCCCCGACCCGGAACATGTCCTCCTCACCGGAGCCACCGGCTTCCTCGGCGCCTTCCTACTGAGGGAACTGCTGCGCCGGACCGACGCCACCGTCCACTGCCTGGTGCGCGGCAGCGACCGGCCGAACGCCGAGAAACGCCTGCGCTCCGCCCGCGAGTCGTACGGCCTCACCGACCCGTCCACCGAACACCGCGTCACCGTCGTCACGGGCGATCTGGCCCGGCCCCGACTGGGGCTCTCGGCGGCCGACTTCGACCGGCTCGCCCGCACCGTCGACGCCGTCTACCACTCCGGAGCCGCCGTCAACCTGGTGTTCTCCTACGAGCAGTTGAGAGACGCCAACGTGTACGGCACGCAGGAGATCCTGCGGCTGGCCGCCCTGCACCGCACCGTGCCCGTCCACCACATCTCCACCGTCGGTGTGTACGGAGGCGGCGGGGCCGAGAGCGCGTACGGCGTCGGCGGCGGGCCCGCTCGCCCGGTACGCCCCGCACGCCCCGTACGGCCGCAGGACCCGACCGGACCGGCCGACGCCCTCGAACACGGCTACACGCGGAGCAAATGGGCCGCGGAGCGCCTTGTCGAGGCCGCGCGCGCCCGCGGGCTGCCCGTCTCCGTCTACCGGCCCACCCGGATCACCGGCGAGTCGACCACCGGCGTCTGCCAGACGGGCGACTTCATGTGGCTGCTGCTGAAGGGCTGCGTCCAGTCGGGAGTGGCCCCGTCGGACGTCGACACCGCCTTCGACCTCGTGCCCGTGGACTTCGTCAGCGCCGCCGTGGTGGCGCTCTCCCGCCAACCCCGGTCGGCGGGGCGGACGTTCCACATCGCGGGGGAGCGCCCGCTGCGTATGGACACCGCCGTGGCGCGCCTGCGCGCACTCGGCCACGCCGTCAGGGACGTCCCGGCCGCCGACTGGCTCGCCGCCACCGAGGCGGATCCCGGCAACGCCGCCTTCCCGCTGCTGACGGCCATGGCCGCCGAGACACGCGGAGGGGGCTCGGAGGGGAGCGTGCTCTTCGACGCGGAGGACACCCGGCGTGCGCTGGAGGGCAGCGGGATCGGCTGCCCCGACATCGACGAACAGCTCTTCCGTACGTATGTGGAGTACTTCACCCGCACGGGTTTCCTGCCGTCGCCCACCCGCACGGCCGGTCCGGCTCCCGCTCCCGACCCGTCGTCGTCCACGCCCCCGTCCCGGTCGCCGTCCCCGTCCGCGTCCTCGGTGTCGTCACCCGCCCCGTCCGCCGCCTCGGCGTCGTCCGTACCGAGGCCGCACCCGCAGTCGAAGCCCCGGTCGACCCCGTCTCCTCCCCCTATCGCACCTCGGCCTCATAGGGAGGCTCAGCGCCGGTGCGGGAGCAGGTGACCGCGGCGGCCCGCGCGGCGAAGCCGAGGATGTCCCGCCACTGCCCCGCGTCCAGCGCCTCCAGCGCCCGCTCCGACAGGGCGTCGAGGGCGGCCAGCCGGTGCAGCAGCGCGGCGTTCACGGTGTCACCCGCGCCGATCGTGTCCACGACGTCCACCGGGGCGGCCGGTACCGCGAACTCCGCCCCGGCCCGCGTCCGTACGGTCAGCCCGTCGGCGCCGCGCGTCACCACCACGGCCGCCGGGCCGCGCGGCACCCCGCCGAGCCACCGGGAGTCCTCCTCGGAGAGCTTCAGGAGCGACACGTACGGCAGCCAGCCCGCGAAGCGCGCGCGGTAGGCGTCGGCGTCCGGGATCAGCGGCGGCCGGATGTTCGGGTCGAGCAGGGTGAAGACCCCGCGGTCCGCCTCACGGCGCAGCAGCGCCTCGTACGCGCTCGCGCCCGGTTCGAGGACGAGCGAGCAGGTGCCCAGCGCGAGCGCCCTTGTCGACGGCGGCAGTTGGGGCGGCAGCTCGAACAGGCGGTCGGCGGTGCCCTGCGCGTAGAACGCGTAGCCGGCCGAACCGTCGCTTCCTACGGAGGCGACCGCGAGCGTCGTCGGTTCGGGGCCGCGCTGTACGAGGGAGGTGTCGACCCGGTCCGAGCGCAGACCGTCCAGCAGGGCCGCGCCGAAGGCGTCCGTGGAGACGCGCGAGCAGAAGGCGGTCGGTGTGCCGAGCCGGCCGAGGGCGACGGCGGTGTTGTACGGGCCGCCGCCGAGCCGGGGCAGCAGGGGCGCCAGCGGGCCACCGGCGGCGGGCTGCGGGACCAGATCGATCAGGGACTCTCCGGCGACGACGATCACGCCGCCGAACGTAACCCATCGTCCTCACGTGCGACAGCGTGTGCGCGACGGCCACCCCGCGACCATCACCCCGCGACCACCACCCGGCGACCACCACCCCGTGACGGCCACCCGCGATGCCCGAGGAAGGCGCCGCAAACGCCCCCGGTAGGGTCGAACGCAGAGCCAGCCTTCCGAGCACGCCAGCCTGCTGACCAGTGGAGACACCATGCCCGCCCGGCCCACCCCCCGTCGTACCGTCCTGAAGGGTGTCGCACTCGCCGGCGCGGCCGGTGCCGGTGTGGCCGCCTGCTCCACCGAGTCGAAGCTGGGGCACGCCGAGGAGCCGACCCCGACCGCCCCGGTCGACCTCGGCGCGGCGGACGCGGTACCGGTCGGCGGGGCCAAGCTCTACCGCGAGGAGCGTCTGGTGGTGAGCTGTCCCGCCGAGGGCCGGTACAGGGCCTTCAGCGCGCAGTGCACCCACGCGGGCTGTGTGCTGGACAAGGTGGAGGGCACCGAGGGCAACTGCCCCTGCCACGGCAGCCGGTTCGACGTCACGACGGGCAGGGCGACGAAGGGCCCCGCGACGGTGCCGCTGCCCGAGGTCCCGATCAGCGCGAAGGACGGCCGGCTCGTCGCCGGCTCCGGCGCCTGAGCGCACCTGGCGCGGCCGGACTGTCGGTGCCCGCAAGTAGGGTGGAGGACATGGCCGACCCCTCCAGCTATCGCCCCAAGCCGGGACAGATCCCCGACTCCCCGGGGGTCTACAGGTTCCGCGACGACCACCGCCGGGTGATCTACGTCGGGAAGGCCAAGAGCCTGCGCCCCCGGCTCTCCAGCTACTTCCAGGACCTGGCGAATCTCCACCCGCGCACCCGCACGATGGTCACCACGGCCGCCTCCGTCGAGTGGACCGTCGTCTCCACCGAGGTCGAGGCGCTCCAGCTGGAGTACTCGTGGATCAAGGAGTACGACCCCCGATTCAACGTCAAGTACCGGGACGACAAGAGCTATCCGTATCTCGCGGTCACGCTGAACGAGGAATTCCCGCGCGTACAGGTCATGCGCGGCGCCAAGAAGAAGGGCGTGCGCTACTTCGGTCCGTACGGCCACGCGTGGGCCATCCGCGAGACCGTCGACCTGATGCTCCGTGTCTTTCCCGTACGCACCTGCTCCGCCGGGGTGTTCAAGAACGCCGAGCGCACCGGACGCCCCTGCCTCCTCGGCTACATCGGCAAGTGCTCGGCGCCCTGCGTCGGCCGTGTCACGCCGGACGAGCACCGTGAACTGGCCGAGGAGTTCTGCGACTTCATGGCCGGCCGCACCGGCGCGTACATCCGCCGTCTCGAACAGCGGATGACGATCGCCGCCGAGGACCTGGAGTACGAGAAGGCGGGCCGGCTTCGGGACGACATAGGGGCGCTGCGCCGGGCGATGGAGAAGAGCGCCGTCGTCCTCGCCGACGCCACCGACGCCGACCTGATCGCCGTCGCCGAGGACGAGCTGGAGGCGGCCGTCCAGATCTTCCACGTCCGCGGCGGACGTGTGCGCGGTCAGCGCGGCTGGGTCACCGACAAGGTCGAGGCGGTCGACACGGCGGGCCTCGTCGAGCACGCGCTTCAGCAGCTGTACGGCGAGGAGAGCGGCGACTCGGTTCCCAAGGAGGTCCTGGTCCCCGCCCTGCCCGAGGACCAGCTGGAGACAGAGGCGCTCGCCCAGTGGCTGAGCGAGCGCCGCGGCTCGCACGTCTCGCTGCGCATCCCGCAGCGCGGCGACAAGAAGGACCTGATGGCGACGGTGGGGCGTAACGCCCAGCAGTCCCTCGTCCTGCACAAGACCAAGCGCGCGAGCGATCTCACGACACGCTCCCGCGCCCTGGAGGAGATCGCGCGGGCGCTCGATCTGGACAGTGTGCCGCTGCGTATCGAGTGCTTCGACATCTCGCACCTCCAGGGTGACGACGTCGTCGCCTCGATGGTCGTCTTCGAGGACGGCCTCGCCCGCAAGAGCGAGTACCGCCGCTTCCAGATCAAGGGCTTCGAGGGCCAGGACGACGTCCGTTCCATGCACGAGGTGATCGGCCGGCGCTTCAAGCGCTACCTCGCGGAGAAGGAGCGCACGGGGGAGTGGACGGAGGAGGACGAGGGCTCCACCGTCCCCGACGAGAACGGGCAGGACCCGGCCGGCCGGGAACTGACCCCCCAGACCCCGGCCGCCCCCGGCGAGAACGGGCACAACGGCCACTCCGGTTCGTCGCCTCTCAAGGAGGACGACGGCAGGCCCAAGCGCTTCGCGTACCCGCCCCAGCTCGTCGTGGTCGACGGCGGACAGCCGCAGGTGGCCGCTGCCAAGCGGGCCATGGACGAGCTGGGCATCGACGACGTCGCCGTCTGCGGCCTCGCCAAGCGCCTGGAGGAGGTCTGGGTGCCCGACGACGACGACCCCGTGGTGCTCCCCCGCTCCAGCGAAGGGCTGTACCTTCTCCAGCGCGTACGTGACGAGGCCCACCGCTTCGCCATCACCTATCAGCGGGCCAAACGGGCCAAACGCATCCGGACCAGCCCCCTGGACGACGTCCCCGGCCTCGGCGAGACCCGGAAACAGGCACTCATCAAGCATTTCGGCTCGGTGAAGAAGCTCCGGCAGGCCACAATCGAGCAGATCTGTGAGGTGCCCGGTCTCGGCCGCAAGACGGCCGAGTCCGTGGCCGTGGCCCTCGCCCAGGCGGCACCCGCCGCGCCCGCTGTGAACACGGCGACAGGAGAGATCATGGAAGACGACGGGGGCAGCACGCATGACTGAGCAAGACCGGGACGGAGTGGCAGACGTGAGTACGGGTGAGCCCAAGGAGACCGCGGAGGGGGCGGCGGCGACGGACGGGGCGACCACTCGGGAGAACGCCGGGGAGCCCGTCGAGGGGACCGACACGGCAGACGCGCCCGAGGGGACCGACACGGCGGACGCGCCCGAAGGGACCGTCCCCGAGCCCGCCATCCCCGAGCTGGTGATCATCTCCGGCATGTCGGGCGCGGGCCGCAGCACGGCCGCGAAGTGCCTGGAGGACCTCGGCTGGTTCGTCGTGGACAACCTGCCGCCCGCCCTGATCCCCACGATGGTGGAGCTGGGCGCCCGCTCGCAGGGCAACGTGGCCCGGATCGCCGTGGTCGTCGACGTCCGGGGACGCCGCTTCTTCGACAATCTTCGCGAGTCGCTGGCCGACCTCGACGCCAAGCAGGTCACCCGGCGGATCGTGTTCCTGGAGTCCTCCGACGAGGCCCTGGTCCGCCGCTTCGAGTCCGTACGCCGTCCGCACCCCCTCCAGGGCGACGGCCGGATCGTCGACGGCATCGAGGCCGAGCGCGACCTGCTGCGCGAGCTGCGCGGCGACGCCGACCTGGTCATCGACACCTCCAGCCTCAACGTCCACGAGCTGCGGGCCAAGATGGACGCCCAGTTCGCCGGCGACGAGGAGCCGGAGCTGCGGGCCACGGTCATGTCGTTCGGCTACAAGTACGGCCTGCCGGTCGACGCCGACCTCGTGGTCGACTGCCGTTTCCTGCCGAACCCGCACTGGGTTCCCGAGCTGCGCCCGTTCACCGGCCTCAACGAGGAGGTGTCGGGCTATGTCTTCAACCAGCCGGGCGCCAAGGAGTTCCTGGACCGCTACACCGAACTGCTGGAGCTGATCGCCACCGGCTACCGCCGCGAGGGCAAGCGCTATGTGACCGTCGCCGTCGGCTGCACCGGCGGCAAGCACCGCTCCGTCGCCATGTCGGAGAAGCTGGGCGCCCGGCTGGCCGCCGAGGGGATCGAGACCGTGGTCGTCCACCGGGACATGGGGCGCGAGTGACCGGACGCAACTTCCGGCTGCGGCGGCTGCGCAGGGCGACGCCCGCGCTGGCCGGCCGCGGCCGCGGCGCCCAGCCCAAGGTCGTCGCACTCGGCGGCGGCATGGGGCTGTCCGCCTCCCTGACGGCGCTGCGCCGGATCACCGGCGATCTCACGGCGGTCGTCACGGTCGCCGACGACGGCGGCTCCAGCGGGCGGCTCCGCGAGGAGCTGGGCGTGCTGCCGCCCGGTGATCTGCGCAAGGCGCTGGCGGCGCTGTGCGGCGACGACGACTGGGGCCAGACCTGGGCCCGTGTCATCCAGCACCGCTTCCAGTCCAAGGGCGACCTGCACGAGCACGCGGTCGGCAATCTGCTGATCGTCGCCCTGTGGGAACAGCTCGGTGACCATGTGCTGGCCCTGGACCTGGTCGGCAAGCTCCTCGGCGCCCACGGCCGGGTGCTGCCGATGTCCGCGGTGCCGCTGGAGCTTCAGGCGCTCGTACGGGGCCACGACCCGGACCGCCCCGACGACATCGACACCGTACGGGGACAGGCCACGGTCGCCCTGACCCGCGGCGAGGTGCAGTCCGTGCATCTCGTGCCGAACGACCCGCCGGCGGTCCCCGAAGCCGTCGCCGCGGTCCTCGACGCCGACTGGGTGGTGCTCGGTCCCGGCTCCTGGTTCTCCTCCGTGATCCCCCATCTGCTCGTGCCCGAGCTGCTCGACGCGCTGGTCGAGACGAAGGCCCGCCGGGTCCTCTCACTGAACCTCGCACCACAACCCGGTGAAACCGATGGCTTCTCACCGCAGCGTCATTTGGAGGTTTTGGGACGACACGCCCCTAAACTCGCCCTGGACGTGGTGCTGGCCGACGAGGCCGCCGTGCCCGACAGCGAATCACTCTCCGATGCCGCGAAGCGGCTCGGTGCCGCGGTCGAGCTGGCTCCCGTGGCCCGACCCGATGGACTTCCGAAGCACGACCCGGAACTGTTGGCCGCCGCGTACGACCGTATTTTTCGGATGCATGGAAGGATCGGCCCATGGCGATGACGGCAGCGGTGAAGGACGAGATCGCCCGGCTTCCCGTCACCCGTACGTGCTGCAGGAAGGCCGAAGTCTCGGCGATTCTCCGGTTCGCGGGTGGTCTCCACCTCGTGAGCGGACGCATTGTGATCGAGGCGGAGCTGGACACCAGCATCGCCGCGCGCCGGCTCCGCAAGGACATCCTGGAGATCTTCGGGCACAACTCGGAGCTTGTGGTGATGGCCCCCGGCGGACTCCGCCGCGGCAGCCGCTACGTCGTACGGGTGATTACCGGCGGTGACCAGTTGGCCCGTCAGACGGGTCTGGTCGACGGCCGTGGCCGGCCGATCCGCGGACTGCCTCCCCAGGTGGTCTCCGGCGCGACCTGCGACGCCGAGGCGGCCTGGCGGGGCGCGTTCCTCGCCCACGGCTCGCTCACCGAGCCGGGGCGCTCCTCCTCGCTGGAGGTGACCTGCCCGGGGCCCGAGGCGGCCCTCGCGCTCGTCGGCGCGGCCCGCAGACTCCAGATCCCGTCCAAGGCGCGCGAGGTGCGCGGCGTGGACCGGGTCGTCGTACGGGACGGGGACGCGATCGGGGCGCTGCTGACGCGGCTCGGGGCGCACGAGTCGGTGCTGGCGTGGGAGGAGCGGCGGATGCGCCGTGAGGTCCGCGCGACGGCCAACCGCCTCGCCAACTTCGACGACGCGAATCTGCGCCGCTCGGCCCGCGCGGCCGTGGCGGCCGGGGCCCGGGTGCAGCGGGCGCTGGAGATCCTGGGCGAGGAGGTGCCCGAGCACCTCGCCGCCGCCGGCCGCCTGCGGATGGAGCACAAGCAGGCGTCGCTGGAGGAGCTGGGCGCGCTCGCCGATCCGGCGCTCACCAAGGACGCGGTCGCCGGCCGGATCCGCAGGCTGCTGGCCATGGCGGACAAGAAGGCGCAGGACCTGGGCATCCCGGGGACCGAGTCGACGCTGTCGGAGGAGATGGCGGACGGCCTCGTCGGCTGAGTGACGCGCCTTCCGTAAGGAGGGCGGCGCGATCCAAGCGCACAGAACGCCCGCATCGAGGTACGTCAACGTGCCGCTGCCGGTACCCCGTCGGGGGCCGACAGCGGCATTTTGCTTGGCCTTGAGGCGCCCTTGACATGGTCATGCGGGTTGGTGAATCTGACGGCGTCCCGTCACGCCTGTGGCGGACCACAGCAAGGGGGGCACATGAGACGCGGAGCGAGAGCGATCCTCGCGGCGGGCGCACTGTTGCTGGGCGGAATCACGGCAGCACCCGGCGCCCAGGCCGGGACCGCCACCGACACGTCCCCGGCCGCGGCCGGGGACACCCTGAAGGTCTTCGACGCCGAGGTCACCGCCGAGCAGGTGCCACTGCTCATCGCGGCCGGCCAGGACGCCCACGAGCTGGGCGAATCGGTGCCGAAGGGCGGCACGGCGAAGGTCGAGCTGTTCCTCACCGACGACCAGGCCCGCGCCCTGGAGGACCGGGGCGTCGAGGTCACCGAGCGAAAGATCTCCGAGCGGACACAATCGCGGCTGGAGGCGGCCGGCGACGGCGTCTACCGCCCGTACAGCGGTCCCGGCGGCCTCCAGGAGGAGATAACCGAGGCCGGCGCGGCCCACCCCGGACTCACCAAGGTCGTCTCCATCGGCAAGACCGTCCAGGGCAAGGACATCCTCGCCCTCAAGCTCACCAAGGGCGCGGCCAAGGCCAAGGACGGCACCAAGCCCTCCGTGCTCTACATGTCCAACCAGCACGCCCGGGAGTGGATCACTCCCGAGATGACACGGCGGCTGATGCACCACTATCTGGACAACTACGGCAAGGACCCGAGGATCACGAAGATCGTCGACACCACCGAGCTGTGGTTCGTCCTGTCCGCCAACCCCGACGGCTACGACTGGACCCACGCCGCCGACGCCAACCGCCTCTGGCGCAAGAACCTCCGCGACGTCAACGCCGACGGCGTCATCGGCCGCGGTGACGGCATCGACCTGAACCGTAACTTCACCTACAAGTGGGGCTACGACAACGAGGGTTCGTCACCCAACTCCACCAGCGAGACCTACCGGGGCGCCTCACCCGGCTCCGAGCCCGAGACCCAGGCGATCGACCGCCTCCAGAAGCGCATCGGGTTCGACTACGGCATCAACTGGCACTCCGCCGCCGAACTGCTCCTCTACGGTGTGGGCTGGCAGGTCGCCATGCCCACCCCCGACGACGTCCTCTACCGGTCGCTCGCCGGCACTCCGGAGAACTCGGCCGTCCCCGGCTACTACCCGCAGGTCTCCTCCGAGCTGTACACCACCAACGGCGAGGCCGACGGACACGGCGCCAACGTCAACGGGATCATGATGTTCACCCCGGAGATGACCACCTGCGAGACGGTCTCCGACAGCGTCCCCGACGACGCCTGGGAAGCGGACGACTGCCGGTCCGGCTTCAACTTCCCCGACGACGAGAAGCTGATCCAGGCGGAGTTCGCCAAGAACATCCCCTTCGCGCTCTCCGTCGCCGAGACCGCCGCCCACCCCGACCAGCCGTCCTCCTCGGTCGGCCTGAGCGCCCCCGACTTCACGCCCGACACCTTCACCACCTCCTACGCGCGCGGCGCCGACCAGGAAGTGGCCGTCACCGCCCGCAAGTCGGTGCGGGACAAGGAACTGAACTACCGGATCAACGGCGGCCGTGCGCACGACGAGGACCTGCGGGCCTGGAAGGGCGGCGAGACCTACGGCGGCGAGGACAACCTGTACTTCGACGAGTACCGCGCCGAGATCGAGGACGCCGACCCGGGCGACCGCGTCGAGGTCTGGTTCACCGGCCGTACCAAGAGCGGCAAGCGCACCACCGGCGACCGCTTCACCTACACCGTCGCCGAACGCCCCAGGGCCGACACCCTCGTCATCGCCGACGAGGGCGCGCCGGCGCAGTACGCGCGGACGTACGTCGACGCGCTGCGGGCCAACGGCCGTACCGCCGTCGTCTGGGACGTCGCCACCCAGGGCGCACCGCACCCGCTGGGCGTCCTGAGCCACTTCTCCACCGTCGTCCACCACACCGGCGCCGTCACCTCCGACGGCGATACACAGATCGCCGTACGCGACTTCCTCAACGAGGGCGGCAAGCTGATCGAGGCGGGCGAGCGGGCCGGCGGGAACGCGCAGGTCGGCCGTACGCAGACGAACGACTTCAGCCAGTACTACCTCGGCGCCTACGGGCGGGCCTCCACGGCGGGCGCCACCGCCTTCACCGGGGCCGGCGCGCTCCTCGGGACGTCGGGACCGCTCGGCGCCTTGCCGGGCAACCCGCTGGACCAGGCCGGTACGTACACCGTCACCTCCTCCGTCCTCGCCCCCGACCTCTTCCCGCGGTTCGCCAGCGCGGCGGCGGGGACGTACGACGTCGGCACCGGCGCGGCGGCGGTCACCACGAAGGACACCGTCCTGCTCGGCTTCGGGCTGGAGCAGGTCACGGACGCGGAGCGGCGCGCGGCGCTACTCGGAAAGGCGCTGCGGGCCCTGCGGCGCTGACCGCACCGGCGCCACCGGCGCGGCGTCCCCCCGGCGGCGGCGCCCCGTACCCCTACCGGGCGGTACGGGGCGCCGCCCGGTAGGGGTAAGGGGCGCCGCCCGCGCGTAGCGGCCACTCGATGTCACCGAGGCGCCTGGGGAGAGGTAGGGTCATAAGTGGTCGGGGACATCCCATACGCACTCGCCGGCGTCGAAACCCGGCGTACCAACGAGGAGATCGGTTCGTGACGATCCGCGTAGGCATCAACGGCTTTGGCCGCATCGGTCGCAGCTACTTCCGCGCGCTGCTGGAGCAGGGTGCCGACATCGAGATCGTGGCTGTCAACGACCTGGGTGACACCGCGACCACCGCTCATCTGCTGAAGTACGACACCATCATGGGTCGCCTCAAGGCAGAGGTGAGCCACACCGCCGACACGATCACCGTCGACGGCAAGACGTTCAAGGTGCTCTCCGAGCGCAACCCGGCCGACATCCCCTGGGGTGAGCTGGGCGTCGACATCGTCATCGAGTCGACCGGCATCTTCACCAAGAAGGCCGACGCCGAGAAGCACATCGCGGGCGGCGCCAAGAAGGTCCTCATCTCGGCTCCGGCCAAGGACGAGGACATCACCATCGTGATGGGCGTCAACCAGGACAAGTACGACCCGGCGAACCACAACGTCATCTCCAACGCCTCCTGCACCACCAACTGTGTGGCGCCGATGGCCAAGGTTCTCCTGGAGAACTTCGGCATCGTCAAGGGCCTGATGACGACGGTCCACGCGTACACCAACGACCAGCGCATCCTGGACTTCCCGCACAAGGACCTGCGCCGCGCCCGTGCCGCCGCCGAGAACATCATTCCGACCACCACCGGCGCCGCCAAGGCGACCGCCCTGGTGATCCCGGAGCTCGAAGGCAAGCTCGACGGCATCGCGATGCGCGTCCCGGTCCCGACGGGTTCCGTCACCGACCTGGTGGTCGAGCTGGAGCGCGAGGTGACCAAGGACGAGGTCAACGCCGCGTTCCAGAAGGCTTCCGAGGGCCAGCTCAAGGGCCTCCTCGACTACACCGAGGACCCGATCGTCTCCTCGGACATCGTGAACTGGCCGGCCTCCTGCACCTTCGACGCCTCCCTGACCCTGGTCCAGGGCAAGAGCGTGAAGATCATCGGCTGGTACGACAACGAGTGGGGCTACTCCAACCGGCTGGTCGACCTGACCACCTTCATCGGTGGCCAGCTCTGACAGCGGTCTAGGCAACTCCCGATGTGAACGACAGGGCTCGTGCGGCGCGACGTGGCGCTGACCGGGCCCTGTCGTCTGTGTGCTGTGTGCTTGTGCTGTGTGTGCTCGCTCTTCTGTGTGCTCGCCCGTCGCGGGACGTGGAGCCGCTCTCAAGGAGTCACTGATACATGAAGACGATCGACGAACTTCTCGACGAAGGGGTCGCCGGCAAGCGCGTCTTCGTCCGGGCCGACCTCAACGTGCCGCTCGACGGCACCACCATCACCGACGACGGCCGGATCCGCGCCGTGCAGCCCACTGTCGCCAGGCTCGCCGAGGCCGGCGCCCGGGTGATCGTGGCGTCCCACCTCGGCCGCCCGAAGGGCGCGCCGGACCCCGCCTTCTCGCTGGCCCCCGCCGCCGCGCGGCTCGGTGAACTCCTCGGCGCCGACGTCGCGTTCGCGACCGACACCGTCGGCGACTCCGCCAAGGCCGTCGTCGCCGCCCTCGCGGACGGCCGGGTCGCCGTCATCGAGAACCTCCGCTTCAACGCCGGTGAGACGTCGAAGGACGACGCCGAGCGCGGCGCCTTCGCCGACAAGCTCGCCGAGCTCGCCGACCTCTACGTGGGCGACGGCTTCGGCGCCGTCCACCGCAAGCACGCCTCGGTCTTCGACCTGCCGGCCCGGCTGCCGCACGCGGCGGGCGGTCTGATCGCCACCGAGGTCGGCGTGCTCAAGAAGCTCACCGACGACGTCGCACGGCCGTACGCGGTCGTCCTCGGCGGCGCCAAGGTCTCCGACAAGCTCGGCGTCATCGACCATCTGCTGGAGAAGGCCGACCGCATCCTGATCGGCGGCGGCATGGCGTACACCTTCCTCAAGGCCCAGGGCCACGAGGTCGGCACCTCGCTGCTCCAGGAGGACCAGATCCCGGCCGTCCAGGAGTATCTGAAGCGCGCCGACGAGCGGGGCGTGGAGTTCGTCCTGCCGGTCGACGTCCTGGTAGCGCCCTCGTTCCCCGACCTGAAGACGAAGGCGCCGGCGAACCCGACGACCGTCGCCGTCGACGCCATCCCGGCCGACTCGATGGGCCTCGACAACGGTCCCGAGACCAACCGGCTGTACGCGTCGAAGCTCGCCGACGCCGCGACCGTCTTCTGGAACGGCCCCATGGGTGTCTTCGAGCACCCCGACTACGCCGAGGGCACCCGGGCCGTCGCCCAGGCCCTGATCGACTCCGACGCCTTCACGGTCGTCGGTGGTGGCGACTCCGCCGCCGCCGTCCGGATCCTCGGTTTCGACGAAAACGCATTCGGCCACATTTCGACCGGTGGCGGCGCCAGCCTCGAATACCTCGAAGGCAAGACGCTTCCCGGCCTCGCCGCACTGGAGGACTGACCAACTGATGGCAGCTGAAACCCCGACCGAGAAGACCGCCCGTACCCCGCTGATGGCGGGCAACTGGAAGATGAACCTCAACCATCTCGAGGCCATCGCGCACGTCCAGAAGCTCGCCTTCGCCCTGACCGAGAAGGACCACGACGCGGTCGAGACGGCCGTTCTGGTGCCGTTCACCGATCTGCGGTCCGTGCAGACGCTGGTCGACGGCGACAAGCTCAAGATCAAGTACGGCGCCCAGGACATCTCCTCGCACGACTCCGGCGCCTACACCGGCGAGGTCTCCGGGCTGATGCTGGCGAAGCTGAAGTGCGCGTACGTGGCCGTCGGCCACAGCGAGCGCCGCCAGTACCACGCCGAGACCGACGAGCTGTGCAACGCGAAGGTGCGGGCCGCTTACAAGCACGGGCTGACCCCGATCCTGTGCGTCGGCGAGGGCCTGGACGTCCGCAAGGCCGGCGAGCAGGTCCCGTACACGCTCGCGCAGCTCGACGGCGGTCTCAAGGACATCCCGGCCGACCAGGCCGAGTCCGTCGTGATCGCGTACGAGCCGGTGTGGGCCATCGGCACCGGCGAGGTCGCCACCCCCGAGGACGCGCAGGAGGTGTGCGGAGCGATCCGCGGCCGGCTCGCGGAGCTGTACTCGCAGGAACTGGCCGACCAGGTGCGTATCCAGTACGGCGGCTCGGTGAAGTCCGGGAATGTCGCCGCGATCATGGCGCAGCCGGATGTGGACGGCGCCCTTGTCGGCGGTGCGGCACTGGACGCCGAGGAGTTCGTCAAGATCGTCAGGTTCCGCGACCAGTAAGTATGCGAGGGCGCGGATCCGTCGTACCCTGACGGGGGCCGAGTCGGCATCTCACACATGCCGCCGGCCCCCGTTGTCCATTGCAGTCCTGTTCAGTCCCGTTCAATCCCGATTAAATTCGAGAGAATTCCGGAAAGTAGGGTCCAGCCGTGATTATGGGGTTCTCGATCGCCCTGATCGTCTTCAGCCTGCTGCTGATGCTGCTGGTGCTGATGCACAAGGGGAAGGGCGGCGGCCTCTCCGACATGTTCGGTGGCGGCATGCAGTCGTCCGTCGGCGGTTCCTCGGTCGCCGAGCGCAACCTCGACCGCATCACTGTGGTCGTTGGTATGTCGTGGTTTGCCTGCATTGTCGTGCTTGGTCTGCTGATGAAGCTGGACAACTGACCAGTCGTACGGTACGTCGCCGTGGGCGCGGCCTATCATGAGGCCCTGCGTCCCGGCGATGGGGGTGTAACTCCACTCACCGGACGCGCGTTGGGCCATACGTAGACTGGGGCGCTCGACAGCGGAGCTGCCTCTCGACGCTTGATGCTTGCGGCACCATTCACGCAGGGAGTTACGACCGTGGCAAGTGGCAACGCGATCCGGGGAAGCCGGGTCGGAGCGGGGCCGATGGGTGAGGCCGAGCGTGGCGAGTCCGCGCCACGCCTGCGCATCTCCTTCTGGTGCTCCAACGGGCACGAGACGCAGCCGAGCTTCGCCCATGACGCGCAGGTTCCGGACACGTGGGACTGCCCACGCTGCGGATTCCCGGCCGGCCAGGACCGGGACAATCCGCCGGACCCACCGCGCACCGAGCCGTACAAGACCCACCTCGCCTATGTACGAGAGCGGCGAAGCGACGAGGACGGCGAGGCGATTCTCGCCGAAGCCCTCGCCAAACTGCGTGGCGAGATCTAGACATTGATCCGGCCGGACACCCAAAGGTG
>NZ_JBHUZM010000136.1:0-20215 GCF_042667665.1 Streptomyces sp. NPDC057307
GGGCTCCACCCACGGGTGGAGCCCGGCGCCGTTCGCGGCTCCCCCTGGGAGGGGATTCGGAAGGCCGTCGCGCTCCGTAACATCGAAGCCGAGAGAGAGGGCTTCGGAATGCAGATCGCTGCGGGGACCGCGTGGCCGAGCAGAGAGGCGCTGAGCCGGGTGGGCACGCCGCCCGTCAGGAAGGTGCTGGACGTCGTGCTGTCGAGCGCGCTGGCCCTCTGGCTGGTCGCGAGCGCGTACCTCTCGGAGGTCTTCCACGGCCGGCTGGTGGTCCTGCCCGTGCTGGGCCTGCTCTGCTTCCTGGCGGCCGTGGTGGCCTTCCGCCGGTGGTCCGTCGCGCGCCGGCTGGTTCCCTCGCTGGCGATGCTTCTCCTGTGCACGCTGCTGGGCGGCGGCGCGTACACGGCGGGGGCGGACGGGACGGCCGTGCTGCTCTGGGTCCTGGCCGCCGTCCTCGCGGTGGACAGACTGCCGATGGTGGCGGCCGTCTGTGTCTGGGCGGTGCTGTCCGCGGTCGTCCTGCTGGCGAACATCGAGGAGCCTCTGGCCGTGGTGGTGACCATGGGCTCCGTCCTGCTCGGCGGCTACACCCTGCGGCTCGACGCCCAGGCGCGTGGTGCGGGCTTCCGGATGCTGGCGCAGGAGCGCGCCGCGCGGGCCGCCGAGGCCGAGTCGGCGGCGCTGGCCGAGCGGGCCAGGATCGCCCGCGAGATCCACGACGTGCTGGCCCACAGTCTCTCGGCGCAGCTCGTGCATCTGGAGGCGGCCCGCCTGCAGATCGAGGGCGGGTACGACCGCGAGCAGGTGCTGCGGCGCGTGGTGGAGGCGCGCGGCATGGCCCGGCAGGGTCTGGCGGAGACGCGCCAGGCGCTCTCCGCCCTCCGGGGCCAGCTGGTGCCCGTCGAGGACTATCTGCGGGAGCTGGCGGTCGACGGGGTGCGGACCGAGGTCGTGGGGGAGCCGCGGCTGCTGCCCGCCGAAGCCTCGCAGGCGGTACGGCGCGTCGCACAGGAGGCGCTCACGAACGCGCGCAAGCACGCCCCGGGGGCGGACGTGAGGATGCGACTGGAGTACGCGCGCGACGCGGTGACCCTGGAGGTACGGGACGACGGCACGGACGCGCCGGGCACCGAACTCGGTGCCTCCGGCTCCGGATACGGCCTCCTGGGGATGCGGGAGCGTGCCGAACTGCTCGGCGGCAGTCTGGAGGCCGGGCCCGCGGGCTCGGTGGAAGTGGAAGGCGGCGTCGGCGGAGCCCCGTACGGCTCCGGACGGCGCGACCGGTCCGAGGGGTCCGGGACGAAGGGCTTCACCGTGCGCCTGCGGGTGCCCGCATGACGGCCCGGGTGATCGTGGCCGACGACCAGGCCGTGGTGCGTGAGGGCATCGTCATGCTGCTCGGGCTGCTGCCCGGCATCGAGGTCGTCGGAGCGGCGAAGGACGGTGAGGAGGCGGTGGCCCTCGTCGGTGAACTCGCCCCCGACGTGGTCCTGATGGACCTGCGCATGCCGCGCTGCGACGGGGTAGAGGCGACCCGCCGGATCCGCGAGCGGTATCCGGCGACCCAGGTCGTCGTGCTCACCACCTACGCCGACGACGACTCGCTGTTCCCCGCCCTGCGGGCCGGCGCACGCGGCTATCTCACCAAGGACGCGGGCGGTGACGAGATCGTCAAGGCCGTCCAGGACGTGATGGCCGGGGACGCCGGTCTCGCCCCCGGCGTGCAGCGACGGCTGCTGGAGCGGGTCAGCGCGGTCCCCGTCGTACCGGAGCGCGCGGCGGTTCCCGACGGGCTCACCGCCCGCGAGACCGAGGTGCTGTCCCTGGTCGCCGAAGGGCTCTCCAACCACGAGATCGCCCGGCGGCTGCACATCGGGGCGGCCACGGTGAAGACCCACATCAACAACATCTTCGCCAAGTCCGGGGTGCGCGACCGGGCGCAGGCGGTGCGCTACGCCTATCAGCACGGGCTCATCCGGCCACCCGGGACAAACATCACCTGATGGGGTGAAGCCGGGGGAGAGAGGAGTCCCGGATCTTCCCGTTCCGACCATCCTTGGGGCGCGGCCGAAACGGCCCGCTGACAAGGAGAGTTGACCGGTGGAGAAGCAGGACGGGCGCGACGCCGCGACAGTGCGGACCGACGACCCCTGGTACGACGCGCCAGCCTCCGGCTGGGGCGAACTGGACGGTACGGGCACACCGACGACACCCGTCGCACCCGCCCCGGCCACGGCCGCGGGTCCCGCCCCGGCCGACATCTATCTGGAGGTCCAGCGCAGCGCCGCCTTCCAGGAGGTACGCCGCCGCTACCGCCGGTTCGTCGTCCCGGCCACCCTCGCCTTCCTGCTCTGGTATCTGGCGTATGTCGTCGCCGCGACCACGGCGCCCGGTCTGATGGCGCGCCCGGTGGCGGGGGCCGTGAATGTGGCGATGGTCGCCGGACTGGGCCAGTTCCTCAGCACGTTCCTGCTGACCTGGGCGTACTCCCGCCATGCCCGGCTGCACCGGGACCGGGACGCGCTCGATCTGCGCTGGAGCGTCTTCGACCGGACGAGGACGCGGCAATTCGAGCCGGCGCGCGCGGGGGAGCGGCGGCGATGAGCGGCGACCACCAGACCCTGGCGCTGCTGCTGTTCAGCGCGTTCATCGCCGTCACCCTCGGCATCACCACCTGGGTGAGCCGCGACCGGCACGGCTCGGCGGAGGAGTTCTACACGGGCGGACGCCTCTTCTCACCCATGGAGAATGGTTTCGCCATCGCGGGCGACTACATGTCGGCCGCCTCCTTCCTCGGTATCTCCGGTCTCATCGCCCTCTTCGGCTACGACGGCATGCTCTACTCCGTCGGCTTCCTCGTCGCCTGGCTCGTCGTCCTGCTGCTGGTGGCCGAACTCGTCCGTAACTGCGGCCGGTTCACGCTGGCCGACGTCGTCGCCGCGCGGATGCGGGAGCGCCCGGTCAGGATCGCGGCCGGAACGTCCTCCGTCGCGGTGTCCGTTCTCTATCTGGTGGCGCAGATGGTCGGGGCGGGCAGTCTGGTCGCGCTGCTGCTGGGGGGTACGAGCGAGGCGGCGCGTGCGTGGACGGTGATCGGCGTCGGCGCGCTGATGGTCGTCTATGTGACGCTCGGCGGGATGCGGGCCACCACCTGGATCCAGATCGTCAAGGCCGTGCTGCTGATGGGCGGCACGATCGCGCTGACCGTGCTCGTACTGCTCCGTTTCCACGGCGACTTCAACGCCCTGCTCACAACCGCGGCCGAACGCAGCGGCCACGGCAAGGAGTTCCTGTCACCCGGTCTCGCCTACGGCGGGGGCTGGACCGCGCGCTTCGACTTCATGAGCCTGGGGCTCGCCCTGGTGCTCGGTACGGCCGGACTGCCGCACATCCTCTCCCGCTTCTACACCGTGCCGACCGCCCGCGCCGCGCGCCGCTCGGTCGTCTGGGCCATCGGGCTCATCGGGAGCTTCTACCTGATGACGATCGTGCTCGGCTTCGGCGCCGCCGCCGTGGTCGGCACCGACGAGGTGCGCGCGTCGAGCGCGGCCGGCAACACGGCGGTGCCGCTGCTCGCCCTCGACCTGGGCGGTGGCGCGGGTTCCACCGGTGGAACGGTTCTCTTCGCCGTGGTCGCCGCCGTCGCCTTCGCGACGATCCTCGCCGTCGTCGCGGGCATCACCCTCGCCTCGTCGGCCTCGGTCGCGCACGACCTCTACGCCTCGCTCAAGCGGCCTCACCCCAACGGAAAGCCGCATGCGAAAGCGCACGCCAAGCAGCATGGCCAGGGGCACAAGCCGCACACCAAGGCGCACGCCAAGCCTCGGAGCGAGGTCGCCGTGGCCAGGCTCGCGGCGGCCGGTATCGGCGCCGTGGCCATCGCGCTCGGGCTGCTCGCCCGCGATCTCAACGTGGCCTTCCTCGTCGGTCTCGCGTTCGCCGTCGCCGCCTCGGCCAATCTGCCGGTGCTGCTCTACTCGCTGTTCTGGCGGAACTTCACCACGCGGGGAGCCGTCTGGTCCGTCTACGGAGGGCTGGTGCCGGCCGTGCTGCTGGTGGTCTTCTCACCCGTCGTCTCCGGCAGCCCGGAGGCGATCTTCCCAGGAGTCGACTTCCAGGTCTTCCCGCTCCAGAACCCGGGCCTGGTCTCGATCCCGCTCGGCTTCCTGGCGGGCTGGCTCGGCACGGTCCTCTCGCGGGAACAGGCGGACGAGGCCAAGCACGCGGAGTCCGAGGTGCGTTCGCTCACGGGCGCCGGCGCGGTCTGACGGGGGGCCCGAGGCTCAGCCGCTCGTCGCCCACGCGTAGCGGTGCTCGGGGCGGCCCGTCTCGCCGTACCGGAGGCTGAGCCGTACCCGCCCCGCCCGCTCAAGCAGTTTGAGATACCGCTGCGCCGTCTGCCGGCTCATCCCCGCGCTCTCCGCGATCTCGTGTGCGGAGAGCGGGCCCTCGGCGCCGAGGAGCACCTGGCGTACCACCTCGGCGGTGCTCGGCGAGTGGCCCTTGGGCAGCGCGGGCGGCGCGGCCGACGCCGACAGCGCGCCGAACATCCGGTCCACGTCGGCCTGTTCGGCCTCGCCGCCACCCTCCAGGGTGCGTCGCAGCGTCGCGTACGCCTCCAGTTTGGTGCGCAGCCCGGCGAAGTTGAAGGGCTTGACCAGGTACTGGAGCGCCCCGTGGCGCATCGCCGACTGGACGGTGGCCACGTCGCGCGCGGCGGTCACCATGATCACGTCGGTACGGTGGCCGAGCCCGCGCAGGTCCCGTACCACCGAGAGCCCGTTGCGGTCGGGCAGATAGTGGTCGAGAAGGATCAGGTCGACGGGCCGCTCGGCGAGCCGGGTGAGCGCCTCCGCCGCCGAGTGCGCCTTGGCGACGACCCGGAATCCGGCCACCTTCGCCACATAGGCGGTGTTGATGTCGGCGACCCGGATGTCGTCGTCCACGACCAGTACGTCGATCATCGTGTCTCCCCTGTGGTGACGGGCCCCGCCGGATCGCGCACGAGATCGTCCGGTGGCGCGGCGTCCGGCGCGGCGGCCGTCGTGTCGTCGAGGGAGGAGTCGCGTACGGCGTCGGCCGCCTCCGCCAGTGCCTCGGGCAGTACGACGGTGAACTCCGCGCCCCCGTCGGCGGATTCGGTGACGCGCGCGCTGCCGCCCTGACGCTCGGCGAGCCGGCGCACCATGGCGAGGCCCAGTCCGCGCCTGCCGTGGGTGGGCAGCTCCTTCGTCGTCCAGCCTTCGGTGAAGACGAGTTCCCGCTGCTCCGGCGGGACTCCGGGGCCGCTGTCGGAGATCCGCAGGACGACCGTACGGCCCTCGGCCCGTACCTCCACCTCGATGCGCGGGTCCTCCGAGCCGGCCGCCGCGTCCAGCGCGTTGTCCACGAGATTGCCCAGCACCGTGACCAGCCCCTGCGGGTCGACCACCCGGTCGGGCAGCAGGGTGGCCGTCGAGATACGGAGCGAGACGCCCCGCTCGGCGGCGACGGTGGCCTTGCCGACCAGCAGGGCGGCCGGCAGCGGGTCGTGGATGCGCTCGGTGACCTGCTCGGCGGTCGCCCGGTGCACCCCGACGACCTCGGTCACGAACTCCACCGCCTCCTCGTGCATCTCCAGCTCCAGCAGCCCCATCAGCGTGTGCATCCGGTTGGCGTGCTCGTGGTCCTGGGCGCGCAGCGCGTCGATGAGACCGCGGGTGGCGTCCAGCTCCCGGCCCAGCTGTTCCAGCTCCGTACGGTCACGGAGTGTGGCGACCGCGCCGCCGTCGTCGGTCGGCATCCGGTTGGCGACGAGCACTCGGCCGCCGCTCACGGCCAGCAGGTCGTCGCCGGCCACCCGGCCCGCCAGCACGTCGGTGGTGCGGCCGGGGCCCAGCACCACGTCGAGCGGCTGTCCCGTGGCCTCGGGCCCGAGGCCCAGCAGCCGCTGCGCCTCGTCGTTCATCAGCCGGATCCGCCCCGCCCCGTCGAGGGCGATCACGCCCTCGCGCAGGCTGTGCAGCATCGCCTCACGCTCCACGAGCAGCGCCGAGATGTCGGAGAAGGCCAGGTCGTGGGTCTGCCGCTGGAGCCGCCTGGAGATCAGATACGCGGCCAGCGCGCCGACGGCGAGGGCCCCGCCCGCGTACGCGAGCAGTCCGGGGATGGTGGCCAGCAGCCGCTCGCGGACGCTGTCGTACGCGATGCCCACCGAGACGGCGCCGATGATCTTCCCGGAGGTGTCGCGCAGCGGGACCTTGCCGCGGGCCGAGCGGCCGAGGGTGCCGCTGTCGATCTCCATGACGTCCTTGCCGGCGATCGCCTCGCTGGGGTCGGTGGAGACGACCTTGCCGATCTGGCCGGTGTCGGTGTGTGACCAGCGGACTCCGCGTCTGTCCATGATCACGACGTATTCGGCGCCGGTGGCCCGTCTGATGCGTTCGGCCTCCGTCTGGACCGGTCCGTCGAGCGAGGGCTCCGACGTCAGCAGCGCCTGTGCCACCGGCTCGGACGCGGTGGTCTCCGCGATCGCGAGCGCCCTGCGCATCGCCTGGTCGTCGAGCTGGTCGCTCAGGGGTCTGAGGAACAGCCCGGTGGCGAGCACGGCGGTGCCCGCGGCGATGGCCAGCTGCATCAGCAGCACCTGGGAGAAGACGCGCCGTGGCCAGCCGAATCGCCGTCGTCGCTGGGGGGTCGTCGGTCCGGCGCTCATGGTGAAGAACGGTAGACGGCGCAGGTGTCTTTCTGAAATTTCCAGAATTACGCAAATGACTTACGTGTTTTGCGGGCCGCTTGCGGTGCGCCGAAAGTTCGCTGGAAAGCTGACTGATAGGGCCTGGTGGGTCCGTCTTGGGTGTTTTCGAGCCAGAGAACGGCCGACTTGGTTCTGTCGGACCTGTGGACGCTCTCGCATTTCTCTGCAACTCTCTGACCGCGTAACGCAAAAGATCCCGCTCCGCAGTGCAGAAACGCTAGTCGCACCAGCCAGGTGGCACCAGCCATGCAGACAGAGCCGCGCCTCGCCGCCCCCGGGCCGAGGCCGAAGATCGGGGATACATGAGATTTCATCGATGGAGATGGCGGGCGATCTCCGCCGCCGTCACCACCAGTCTCCTGATGGTCGGCGTGCCGTCGCTCACCGCTTCGGCGGCCGGCGGCCCCAATATCGCCGCGGGCAGTACCGCGGCGGCGAGCAGCGCATCGAGCGACCACTCCGCGCGGATGGTCGCGGACGGCAACCAGTCGACCTACTGGCAGGGCTCGGGCAAGAGCCTCCCCCAGTGGGTCCAGACCGATCTGGGCTCCGCCGCCCGGATCGACCAGGTCACCCTCAAGCTCCCCGCGGACTGGGAGACCAGACGGCAGACCCTCGCCGTCCAGGGCAGTGCCGACGGCACGAGCTTCGCCACCCTGAAGACCTCCGCCTCGTACACGTTCAGTCCCGGCGAGGCCAACGAGGTCAGCATCTCGTTCCCCGCCACCCGGACCCGTTACGTCCGCGTGAACATCACGAAGAACTCCGTCGCGTCCGCGGGCCAGCTCGCCGAGCTGCAGGTCCACAAGGCCGCGGCGGCCTCGGTGAACCTCGCCGCCGGCCGCACGCTCACCGAGAGCAGCCACACCGAGGTGTACGCGGCGTCCAACGCCAACGACGGCAACAAGGCCAGCTACTGGGAGAGCCGTAACGGCGCCTTCCCGCAGTGGCTCCAGGCCGACCTCGGCTCGTCCGTCGGCGTCAACAGCGTCGTACTGAAACTGCCCGACGGCTGGGGCGCCAGGAGCCAGACCCTCAAGGTCCAGGGCAGCACCAACGGGACGGCCTTCACCGACCTGACCACCTCCCAGGCGTACCAGTTCGCGCCCGGGTCCGGTAACACGGTGACGATCCCCTTCGACGCCACCACCACGCGCTACGTCCGGGTCCTGGTCACCGCCAACTCCGGCCAGCCCGCCGCGCAGTTCTCCGAGCTGGAGATCTACGGCCCCGAGACGGGCGACACCCAGGCGCCGACCGCGCCCACCGAGCTGGCGTTCACCGAGCCCGCCTCCGGTCAGATCAAGCTGACCTGGAAGGCGTCGACCGACAACACGGCGGTCACCGGCTACGACGTCTACGCCAACAACGTGCTGCGCACCAGCGTCGCCGGCAACGTCACCACCTTCACCGACACCCAGCCCGGCAACGCCGACGTCTCGTACTACGTACGAGCCAAGGACGCGGCCGGCAACACGTCGGGCAACAGCAACACCGTCACCCGCAAGCCGCCGGGCGGCGACACCCAGGCGCCGACCGCGCCCACCGGTCTCGCCCACACCTCGCCGTCGCCGACCCAGGTCAAGCTCACCTGGCAGGCGTCCAGCGACAACACGGCGGTCACCGGTTATGACGTCTACGCCAACAACGTGCTGCGCGACAGCGTCGCGGGCAACGTCCTGACCTTCACCGACACCCAGCCGGCCAGCACCACGGTCTCGTACTTCGTACGAGCCAAGGACGCGGCGGGCAACCAGTCGGGCAACAGCAACACGGTGATCCGCACCGGCAGCACCGGCTCGGTCTCCAACCTCGCCGTCGGCAAGCCGATCAGCGCCTCCTCCGTGGTCCACACGTTCGTCGCGGCCAACGCCAACGACAACTCGACGTCGACCTACTGGGAAGGCGCCGGGGGCAGTTACCCCAACACGCTGACCGTGAAGCTGGGCGCCAACGCCTCCACCGAGAGCGTCGTCGTCAAGCTCAACCCGGACAGCAGCTGGGGAGCGCGTACCCAGAACATCCAGGTGCTGGGGCGCGAGCAGAACGCCACGGCCTTCACCAGCCTGGCCGCCGCGAAGGACTACGCGTTCAACCCGGCCTCCGGGAACCAGGTGACGATCCCGATCTCCGGGAACGTCGCGGACGTCCAGCTCAAGTTCACCTCCAACACCGGTTCCGGTGCGGGCCAGGTGGCCGAGTTCCAGGTGCTGGGCGAGCCGGCACCCAACCCGGACCTCCAGGTCACGGCCGTGACCGCGTCCCCCGCCGAGCCGGTCGAGTCCAACCCGATCACGCTGTCGGCGACGGTACGCAACAACGGCACGGTCGCCGCGGCGGCCAGCTCCCTGGAGTTCCGCCTCGGTGACTCCAAGGTCGGCACGGCGGCGGTGGGCACCCTCGCCCCCGGCGCGTCGGCCAACGTCAGCGCCGCGATCGGTCCGCGCGACGCCGGCTCCTACGAACTCAGCGCGGTCGCCGACGTGGCGGGCGCGGTGATCGAGCAGAACGAGACCAACAACACCTACACCGCCTCGGCCCCGCTGGTGGTGAAGCCGGTCGCCAGCTCGGACCTGGTGGCGACCCTCGGCACCTCGCCGTCCGCCCCGGCGGCCGGTGACACGGTCAACTTCTCCGTCACGGTCAAGAACCAGGGCACCGTCGCCTCCGCGGGCGGCAGCCACGGCATCACCCTGACCGTGCTCAACTCCGAGGGCGCCACGGTGAAGACCCTCACCGGCGCGCACACCGGGGTCATCGCGGCGGGTGCCACCGCGGCGCCGGTCGCTCTCGGTACCTGGGCCGCGGCCAACGGCTCGTTCACCGTGAAGGTGGTACTCGCCGACGACGCCAACGAGGTGCCGGTCAAGCGCGAGAACAACACCAGCACCCAGTCGCTGTTCGTCGGCCGCGGCGCCAACATGCCGTTCGACATGTACGAGGCCGAGGACGGCACCACCGGCGGCGGCGCGTCGAAGGTCGGTCCCAACAGGACCATCGGCGACATCGCGGGCGAGGCGTCGGGCCGCAGGGCCGTCAACCTCGACGCGACCGGCGAGTTCGTCGAGTTCACCACCCGGGCCAGCACCAACACCCTGGTGACCCGCTTCTCCATCCCCGACTCCGCGAGCGGCGGGGGCATCAACTCCACGCTCAACGTCTATGTGGACGGCGTCTTCCTCAAGGCGATCGACCTCACGTCCAAGTACGCCTGGCTGTACGGCGCCGAGGCGGGACCGGGCAACTCCCCGGGCCAGGGCGCGCCCCGTCACATCTACGACGAGGCGAACGTGATGCTGGGCAAGACCGTCCCGGCGGGCAGCAAGATCAAGCTGCAGAAGGACGCGGCCAACAGCACCACGTACGCGATCGACTTCATCAACCTGGAGCAGGTCGCACCGACCGCCAACCCGGACCCCGCCACCTACACGGTCCCGGCCGGATTCACCCACCAGGACGTGCAGAACGCCCTGGACCGGGTCCGGATGGACAACACCGGCACCCTGAAGGGCGTCTACCTGCCCGCCGGTGACTACCAGACGGCCAGCAAGTTCCAGGTGTACGGCAAGCCCGTACAGGTGGTCGGCGCCGGTCCCTGGTACACCAAGTTCCACGCCCCGTCGACGCAGGACAACACCGACATCGGCTTCCGGGCCGAGGCCGCCGCCGCGGGTTCGTCGTTCAAGAACTTCGCGTACTTCGGCAACTACACCTCGCGTATCGACGGTCCGGGCAAGGTGTTCGACTTCTCGAACGTGCGTGACATCGAGATCGACAACATCTGGAACGAGCACATGGTGTGCCTCTACTGGGGCGCGAACACCGATGACATGACCATCAAGAACTCCCGTATCCGCGACATGTTCGCCGACGGCATCAACATGACCAACGGCAGCACCGGCAACCTCGTGACCAACAACGAGGCGCGGGCCACGGGAGACGACAGCTTCGCGCTGTTCTCGGCGATCGACGCCGGCGGCGCGGACATGAAGGACAACGTCTACGAGAACCTGACGTCGATCCTGACCTGGCGCGCGGCGGGTGTGGCCGTCTACGGCGGCTTCAACAACACCTTCCGCAACATCCACATCGCGGACACGCTCGTGTACTCGGGCATCACGGTCAGTTCGCTGGACTTCGGCTACCCGATGAACGGCTTCGGGACCGAGCCCACGACGATCGAGAACGTGTCGATCGTGCGAGCCGGCGGCCACTTCTGGGGCGGGCAGACGTTCCCCGGTATCTGGCTGTTCTCCGCGTCCAAGGTGTTCCAGGGCATTCGGATCAACAACGTGGACATCGTCGACCCGACGTACAGCGGGGTCATGTTCCAGACCAACTACGTAGGAGGACAACCGCAGTTCCCGATCAAGGACACGATCCTCAGCGACATCTCGATCACCGGTGCGAAGAAGAGCGGTGACGCCTACGATGCCAAGTCGGGCTTCGGGCTCTGGGCGAACGAGCTGCCGGAGGCGGGGCAGGGTCCCGCGGTCGGTGAGGTGACGTTCAACGGTCTGACGCTGAGCGGCAACGCGCTGGACGTGAAGAACACCACGCCCAACTTCAAGATCAATATCAACCCGTAGCGCAGGGCACCCTGCCGTGGTGCCGTCCGGGGTCTCCTCGGGCGGCACCACGGCGGGACCGCGGCGGTGCTGCGGTGGGGTGCTGCGGTGGCACCCTGGTTGTGCAGGGACTTTACGCTGAGAAGTAAGTAGCTTGCATTGTTTGCGCTAGTCTTGCGTGTATGACGCGACGACTTGCTCAGGTGGCTAAGAAGGTTGGGGTCAGCGAGGCCACGGTCAGCCGGGTGCTCAACGGCAAGCCGGGAGTTTCCCAGGCCACCCGGCAGTCCGTGCTGACGGCGCTGGACGTGCTGGGGTACGAGCGGCCGACACAGCTGCGCGGCGAGCGCGCGAGACTGGTGGGCCTGGTCCTGCCCGAGCTGCAGAACCCGATCTTTCCGGCCTTCGCCGAGGTGATCGGCGGCGCGCTGGCGCAGCAGGGGCTCACCCCCGTCCTGTGCACGCAGACCAAGGGCGGCGTCTCCGAGGCGGACTACGTCGAGCTGCTGCTCCAGCAGCAGGTGTCCGGAGTCGTCTTCGCCGGCGGCCTCTTCGCCCAGGCCGACGCGCCCCACGAGCACTACCGGCAGCTCCACGAGCGCAAGATCCCGGTCGTGCTCATCAACGCGCCCATAGAGAACCTGGACTTCCCCACCATCTCCTGCGACGACGCCGTCGCCGTCGAGCAGGCGTGGCGGCATCTGGCGTCGCTGGGCCACGAGCGCATCGGCCTCGTCCTCGGCCCGGCCGACCACGTACCGTCGCGGCGCAAGCTCGCCGCCGCCCTCGCGACCGTCAAGGCGGCGGGGGAGTCGCTGCCCGACGAGTACATCGAGCGGTCGATGTTCTCCTTGGAAGGCGGCCAGGCCGCCGCCGCGCGGCTGCTGGACCGCGGGGTCACCGGCATCATCTGCGCGAGTGACCCGCTGGCGCTCGGCGCCGTACGGGCCGCCCGCCGGCGCGGACTCGACGTCCCCGGCGAGGTCTCCGTCGTCGGGTACGACGACTCCGCCTTCATGAACTGCACCGAGCCCCCGCTGACGACGGTCCGTCAGCCCATCGAGGCGATGGGGCGCGCCGCGGTGGAGCTGCTGTGCGCGCAGATCCAGGGTGGCGCCGTGCCGCCCGGCGAGCTGCTGTTCGAGCCGGAGCTGGTCGTACGCGGCTCCACGGCGCAGTCGCCCCGCTAGGCCGTGTCCGCGAAGTAGCGCCGTCCGCCCGTAGGGCGGGGCGCGCGGCGTCCGGTGCGTGCGATCGCAAGGCGGAGGATCGGCCACGTACGGCCGCGCTCCTTTACGGACGCGCCCTGGAGCGCGCGACCCCGGCCCGACCGGCAGGGCACCCCCTGGGGCCTACGGGCAGGGCCCGGACGCCCATCGGCCCTTTCCCGTGCCCACCGGCCCCGGCGGCCCTTGCAAGCCCCTTCCAGGGCCCCTCGGGGGCCCTGTGGCCGTCCTGCGGGTCCTGTCTGACAAATCCCGCCCTGTCCAACTCCGGGCCCCCGCACGGGTCGTGGCCGATGCGGAAGACTGTCAAACTTTTACGAAAACGGCGCGAGATCTTGCGGTCTCCTGTCGACGGTGGTTGAGTGTGCCGCGCCCCGGCAGAGTTTCAGCCGTGGGCCTTCCACGCTCATGCCCGAAGGGGACCATCGATGAGAAGTGCTGGGTTCCGCCGAATTCGCCGTACCGACCGCACCGCCGCGGCCGCCATTGTCACCGTGCTCGCCCTGACTCTCGCCGCCTGCGGCACGAGCAGCAGCAGCAGCGACGACGACGGCGACTCCGGCGGCGGGTCGTCCGACCCGTCAGCGCCGTTGGACCCGAAGGCCAAGGTGACGCTCTCGATCGACTGTATGCCGCCGGCCGCGAAGGCCGCGGAGTTGAAGGAGTGGAACGAGGACGTCAAGGAGTTCAACAAGACGTACCCGAACGTCAAGATCAACGGGAAGTCCACGCCGGGCCAGTGTCTGGAGCCGCCGCGCTTCACCGCGATGCTCAAGGCGAAGTCCCAGCCCGACGTGTACTACACCTACTTCACCGACCTTCAGCAGGTGCTGGACAACGACGGGGCCGAGGACATCTCGGCGTACGTCAACGACAAGTCCGTGCCCGCGCTGAAGGACATCGACCCCAACGTCCTGGACGTGCTGAAGCAGGACGGCAAGCTCTACGGCCTGCCGACCAGCAACTACACCATGGGTCTGCTGATCAACCGGAAGCTCTTCGAGCAGGCCGGTCTCGACCCCAACTCGCCTCCCACCACCTGGGAGGACGTCCGTGCGGCCTCCGACAAGATCGCCGAGATCGGCGGCGGCGTCTCCGGCTTCGGCGAGTACAGCGCCGGCAACAACGGCGGCTGGCACTTCACCGCCTCGATCTACGGTCTCGGCGGCGACGTCGTCGACTCCACGGGCAAGAAGGCCGCGTTCAACACCGACCTGGGCAAGCAGGTCCTGGAGAACCTGCGCACCATGCGGTGGGACGACGACAGCATGGGCAAGACCCAGCTTCTCAAGTGGGGCGACCTGCAGAAGCAGATAGCCACCGACAAGCTGGGCATGTTCCTCGCCGCGCCCGACGACATCACGTACATGGTCCAGCAACTCGGCGCCAAGTACGAGAACTTCGGCATGGGACCCATCCCCGGTGCCAAGGCGACCCTCTTCGGCGGCAACAACTACATGATCAAGAAGGGCAGTTCGCCCGACAAGATCAAGGCCGCCATCGCCTGGCAGAACTTCAAGTTCCTCACCCCGGGCAAGGGCCAGTTCGAGTGGGACCGCAGCAAGGCCGACAAGCTCCCCGTCGGACTGCCGCAGCCGAACTTCTGGCTCGGTGACTCCAAGGCGAAGGACGACGCGCTGCGCAGCGAGCACGCCACGATGCCGGTCGAGAACTTCAAGCCCTTCATGGACAACCCGGTCAAGGGCAAGGCCGAGCCGCCGAAGGCGCAGGAGATCTACAAGATCCTCGACGTCGCGATGTCGGGCGTGCTGACCAACAAGGACGCGGACGTCGACAAGCTTCTGTCGACCGCCGAGAAGCAGGTCAACCAAGTCCTGGCGACTCAGTAACGGATGTGCGGGACCGGGTCACGCGGACCCGGTCCCGCCGACGGGCCCGGCCCCCGACCGGGGGCCGGATCGGCCCCGTACCGCCGTTCCGTCCGTCTGCGAGTCACCGAGTCTGCGCACCGGCACCGAGGAGAGACCATGTCGGCCCCCACCCTGTCCAAGAGCAAGGCGACCCCGCCGCGCCACGGACGCCCCGGCTCCACCCGGACGGACTCCGCCCGCGAGGAGTTCGTACGGTCCGTGCGCCGCAATCTCTCGGCGCACGGGTTCCTGATCGGAGCCGTACTCTGCTTCTCGTTCTTCTCCTGGTATCCGATGGTCAGGGAATTCATCCTGGCCTTCCAGAAGAACGAGAACGGAAAGACCACCTGGGCCGGCTGGTCCAACCTCACGTACATCTTCAACGACCCGGCCTTCTGGCAGGCGTGGCGCAACACACTCCTCTTCACCGGCCTCGCACTGCTGCTGGGATTCATCGTCCCGTTCCTCATCGCCGTCGTGCTCAATGAATTCCGGCACGGCCAGGGATATCTGCGGCTCCTCGTCTATCTCCCGGTGATGCTTCCGCCGGTCGCCTCAGTACTGCTGTTCAAGTACTTCTACGACCCCGGATACGGCCTGTTCAACCGCATCCTGGAAGTCTTCGGACTACCCGCCCAGCAGTGGCTCCAGGACACCGACACGGCCATGCTCTCCGTGGTCATCGCCGCGACCTGGATGAACATGGGCGGCGCCACCCTGATCTATCTCGCCGCGCTCCAGGGAATTCCCGGTGAGCTGTACGAGGCCGCCGAACTCGACGGCGCGGGAATCCTCCGCAAGATCTGGCACGTCACCATCCCGCAGACCAAGCTCATTCTCTCGCTGATGCTGCTGATGCAGATCATCGCGACGATGCAGGTCTTCACCGAACCGTTCCTGCTCACCAACGGGGCCGGGCCTGAAGGGTCGACGACGACGGTCGTCTATCTCATCTACCAGTACGCGTTCAACTTCAACAACTACGGCAGTGCGGCGGCACTCGGACTCGTCCTGCTCGTACTCCTCGCGGGCTTCTCCGCGGTGTACGTGCGACTCAGCCGCAGCAGCGAAGACTAGGAGGGGAGAGAAGGCATGACAGCGAACACGCTCATACCCCGGCGCAAGCGGGCCGCCACCGTCGAAGTCGCCCGCCCGCGGACCCTGATCTCACCGGCCCAACTGGGCAGATCCCGCGGCAGGGCGGTCTACTGGATCGTCTTCGCCCTGGTGGTCCTCGTCTTCACCCTGGTCTTCCTCGGGCCGCTCTACTGGATGTTCACCGGCGGTCTCAAGACCACCCAGGAAGTGGTGCAGAGCCCGCCGACGCTCTTCCCCACCTCCGTGCACCCGGAGAACTACGAGCAGGCGTGGAAGGTCATGGACCTGGCCAAGCTGCTCTTCAACACCCTGTACTACGCGTTCGGCGCCCTCGCCTTCCAGCTGATCTTCGACGTGGCCGCCGCCTACTCGCTCTCCAAGCTGCGGCCGATCTTCGGCAAGGCCATCCTCGGCCTGATGCTGATGACGCTGATGATCCCGGCGACCGTCCTGGTCGTGCCCCAGTACCTGACCGTGCTGGACGTACCGATCTTCGAACGGAACCTGCTCAACTCGCCCTGGGCGATCTGGCTGCCGTCCGTCACCAACGCGTTCAACATCTTCCTGCTCAAGAGATTCTTCGACTCGATCCCACGGGAGCTGCTGGACGCGGCGGCCATCGACGGGGCGTCGGCGATGCGCACCCTGAGATCCGTGGTGCTGCCGATCTCCCGGCCGATCCTCGGAGTCGTGTCGATCTTCGCGGTCGTGGGCGTCTGGAAGGACTTCCTCTGGCCGATGCTGACCCTGCCCGATCCGAGCAAACAGACCCTGAACGTGGGCATCTACTCGCTCGCGAGCGGGGTACCGGAGAACGTCCTGATCGCCGCGCTCACCATCGCGTCCGTCCCGACGCTGCTCATCTTCCTGCTCTTCCAGCGCAACATCATGAGCGGTCTGACCGCGGGCGGCCTGAAGGGCTGATCGTCCTCTCCGCCCCGTCCGACCTACTCCCCACCAGCGCTCCGCCGCCGGCCCACCCATCCAGCGCCCCGTCGACCGGGGGGCGGCGGCGGAGTCCCCACCTGCCCGAAAGGACCGTCACGTGGCAGCCATCCAGCCGGCCGAGGCCACCGTCGAATGGTGGCGCGACGCCGCCATCTACCAGGTCTATGTACGCAGCTTCGCCGACGGCGACGGCGACGGCACCGGAGATCTCGCCGGCGTGCGGTCCAGGCTGCCGTATCTCGTGGAACTGGGCGTGGACGCACTGTGGTTCACCCCCTGGTATCTCTCGCCGCTCGCCGACGGCGGTTACGACGTGGCCGACTACCGGACCATCGACCCGGCCTTCGGCACCCTCGCCGAGGCGGAGAAACTGATCGCCGAGGCCCGCGAGCTGGGCATCCGCACGATCATCGACGTCGTGCCCAACCACGTCTCCGACCAGCACGTCTGGTTCAAGGCGGCACTGGCGGCCGGACCGGGCAGCCCCGAGCGTGAGCTGTTCCACTTCCGCCAGGGGCGCGGAGCGAACGGCGAACTGCCCCCGAACAACTGGGTGTCCGAGTTCGGCGGCGTCCCCTGGACGCGGCTGGACGACGGCGACTGGTATCTGCATCTGTTCGCCACCGGACAGCCCGACCTCAACTGGGCCCACCCGGCCGTCCGCCGCGAGCACGAGGACGTGCTGCGCTTCTGGTTCGACCGGGGCGTGGCCGGCGTACGGATCGACTCGGCGGTCCTGCCCGCCAAGGACCCCGGTCTGCCCGACTTCACGCCCGGCGTCGACCCCCACCCCTTCGTGGACCGCGACGAACTCCACGACATCTACCGCTCCTGGCGTGCCATCGCCGACGAGTACGGCGGCATCTTCGTCGGCGAGGTCTGGCTCCCCGACGCCGAGCGCTTCGCCCGCTATCTGCGCCCCGACGAACTGCACACCGCCTTCAACCTCAGCTTCATGTCGTGCCCGTGGGACGCGGACCTGCTGCGGACCGCCGTCGACGACACGCTCGCCGAGCACGCGCCGGTCGGCGCCCCCGCCACCTGGGTGCTCTGCAACCACGACGTCACCCGCACCGTGACCCGCTACGGGCGCGAGGACTCCCGCTTCGACTTCTCGGCCAAGGTCTTCGGCACCCCGACGGACCTGGAGCTGGGCACCAGACGGGCCCGCGCCGCCGCGCTGCTCTCGCTGGCGCTCCCCGGCGCCGTCTACGTCTACCAGGGCGAGGAGTTGGGCCTGCCCGAGGCCGACATCCCGCGTGACCGCATCGAGGATCCGATGCACTTCCGGTCCGGCGGTACGGATCCGGGCCGGGACGGGTGCCGCGTACCACTGCCCTGGACGGCCGACGCGCCGTACGCCGGCTTCGGCGGGGACACCGAGCCGTGGCTGCCGCAGCCGGAGTCCTGGGCGAAGTACGCCGCGGATCTGCAGGTGGGCGATCCGGGATCGATGCTCAGCCTGTACCGGGAGGCGCTGCGGCTGCGTCGTACGGAACCCGGATTCGCCGTGGTCCGGGCGTCGGGAGACGGCGCCGGGGCCACGCTGACCTGGCTGCCGTCCGGTCCCGGTGTGCTGTCCTTCACCCGCACCGACGGCCTGATCTGCGTCGTCAACCTCGCCGGGCCCCCCACGGAACTGCCCGGCCACACAAGCGTTCTGCTCACCAGCGGCCCCTTGGACGACGAGGGGAGGCTGCCGCAGGACACCGCGGCCTGGCTGCGGAGCTGACTCCGCGGCCGAACCGTCCGCCCCGTGCGTCCGACCGCGCAGTGCCGCGGCCGGGGCGCGGGGCGGTCGGGAGGCGTAGGCCCCCTGACATCCCTCCGCCCCACAGGAAGGTGCAGGACCCGCACATGAAGACACCTGACAGGAACACGACACGCGATACGTCGAGGAACGCGGCACGTAGTACGGCGGGGAACGCGACTCGCGGTACGGCGAGGAACGCGGCGCTCTCCCTCGCCACCGCCGTGGCCGTCGCGGCCACCGGTCTCGCCCTCGTCGCCCCCACGGCGACGGCCGAGCCGGTGAACGGCTCCGCTCCCATGGCGGCCGGCGCGACTCTCCCGTTCACCTCCGTCGAGGCGGAGAGCGCCACCACGAACGGATCCGCCGTCGGCCCCGATTACACCCAGGGCACGCTCGCCTCGGAGTCCTCCGGCCGGCGCGCGGTCCAGCTGGCGGCGGGCCAGAGTGTGGAGTTCACGCTCCCCGTCGCCGCGAACGCGGTCAACGTCGCGTACAGCGTCCCCGACGGTCAGTCCGGCAGCCTCGCCGTCTACATCGACGGCGAGAAGACCGACACGACGCTCGCCGTCACCTCCAAGTACTCCTACGTCGACACCCCCTGGATCGCCGGCGCCAAGACGCACCACCTGCTCGACAACACCCGCGCGCTGCTCGGCCGGGACGTGCCGGCGGGCGGCAAGGTGAAGTTCGAGGCGAGCGTCCCGACCACGATCGACGTCGCCGACTTCGAGCAGGTCGCCGGGCCCGCCGGAGCCCCGTCCGGCGCGGTCTCGGTCGTCGACAAGGGCGCCGACCCGAGCGGGCAGGGCGACTCCACCCAGGCGTTCCGCGAGGCCGTCGCCGCCGCGAAGGGCGGCGTCGTGTGGATCCCGCCGGGTGAGTTCAAGCTGACGCAGTCGCTCAGCGGCGTCGACGACGTCGAGCTACGGGGCGCGGGCAACTGGCACTCCGTGGTGCGCAGTTCACGGTTCATCGACCAGTCGGGCGCCCCGACCGGCAACGTGGGGCTGCACGACTTCGCTGTCATCGGCGAGGTCACCGAGCGCGTCGACAGCAACCCGGACAACTTCGTCAACGGCTCGCTCGGCCCGAACTCCACCGTGTCCGGGATGTGGCTCCAGCACCTCAAGGTCGGCCTCTGGCTCACCGGGAACAACGACAACCTCGTCGTGGAGAAGAACCGCATCCTCGACATGACGGCCGACGGGCTCAACCTGAACGGCACCGCCAATGGTGTGCAGGTGCGGGAGAACTTCCTGCGCAACACCGGCGACGACTCGCTCGCCATGTGGTCGCTCAACACCACCAACAGCTCCAGCACCTTCGCCAACAACACCATCTCGCAGCCCAACCTGGCCAACGGCATCGCGATCTACGGCGGCCGCGACATCACCGTCAAGGACAATCTGGTTCTCGACACCAACGCCCTGGGCAGCGGTATCGCGATCTCCAACCAGAAGTTCATGGACCCGTTCTTCCCGCTGGCCGGCACCATCACGGTCTCGGGGAACACCCTCGTACGCACCGGCGCGATGAACCCCAACTGGCAGCACCCCATGGGCGCGCTCCGGGTCGACTCGTACGACAGCGCCATCGAGGCGAACGTCAACATCACCGGCACCACCGTCACCGACAGCCCGTACAGCGCCTTCGAGTTCGTCTCCGGCGGCGGGACGGGCAAGGCCGTCCGCAACGTGACCGTCGACGGCGCGACGGTCGACGGGGTCGGGACGGTCGTGGTCCAGGCCGAGACACCCGGCGAGGTCACCTTCAGCGACGTCAAGGCGACGGACGTGGGCGTCGCCGGTACGTACAACTGCCCGTACCCGGCGGGCAGCGGCACCTTCGAGATCACCGACGGCGGCGGCAACTCCGGCTGGGACACGGCCTGGGACGACTGCGCGACCTGGCCCGAGCCGGCGGAGTAGGGCCGCCCGAGCCGGCGGAGTGGTGCGGGGGACGCGGGACGCTCTCCAGCCCCTCCGCCGAGGTGCGCCTGCCCGCTCCTATCCCGG
>NZ_JBHUZM010000137.1:0-19697 GCF_042667665.1 Streptomyces sp. NPDC057307
CGCCCGGTTACATTCCGAACCCGGAAGCTAAGCCTTTCAGCGCCGATGGTACTGCAGGGGGGACCCTGTGGGAGAGTAGGACGCCGCCGAACAATCTTTGGGAAATGCCCCGCACCTTCTGGTGCGGGGCATTTCTGCGTTCAAGGCCCTTTTCGCGTACAGGGCAGTTCATCTCCCCCGTACGCGTCCCCTCAGAGCCGACCCGCCGCCTTCAGTGCCAGATAGGCATCCGCCAGTGCCGGCGCCAGTGAGTCGGGAACGGCGTCAACGACGGTGACTCCGTAGCGCTGGAGCTTCTCTGCCGTACGGCGTCGTTGGGATTCCGCTTGTGAGCCCGCGGCGGCCTCGTAGACCGCGTCCACCGAACCGCGTGCCGTGGTCATGGCCCGCGCGTGCGGGTCGGCCACCGAGGCGACGAGCACGGTGTGGCGCTGGGTGAGTTGAGGGAGGACGGGCAGGAGTCCTTCCTCAACCGGGGCCGTTTCGAGGCTGGTCAGCAGCACGACGAGGGACCGGCGTGGGGCGCTCTTCAGGACGGTGGCGGCCAGGCCGCGTGCGTCCGTCTCCACGAGTTCGGGCTCCAGCGTGGACAGCGCGTTCACCATCGCGGGCAGTACGTCGCTCGCTGAGCGGCTTCGGACCTGGGTGCGTGTCCGGCGGTCGTACGCCAGCAGGTCGACCCGGTCGCCGGCGCGGGTGGCGAGTGCGGTGAGGAGCAGCGTGGCGTCCATCGCGGCGTCGAGGCGGGGGACGTCACCCACCCGACCGGCCGAGGTACGGCCGGTGTCGAGGACGACGAGGATGTGGCGGTCGCGTTCGGGGCGCCATGTACGGATCGCCACCGCCGACAGGCGCGCGGTGGCGCGCCAGTCGATGGACCGGGTGTCGTCTCCCGGTACGTAGGGGCGGAGGCTGTCGAACTCGGTGCCCTCGCCGCGGGTGAGCACGCTTGTGCGGCCGTCGAGTTCGCGCAGGCGCGCGAGTCTGGACGGCAGGTGCTTGCGGCTGGTGAAGGGCGGCAGGACGCGCACCGTCCACGGCACGTCGTGGTTACCCTGGCGGGCCGCCAGGCCGAGCGGGCCGAAGGAGCGTACGGTCACTCGCTCCGCACGCCTGTCGCCGCGGCGCGTCGGGCGGAGAAGTGTGGAGAGGCGACGGCGCTCTCCGGCCGGGACGGTCAACTCGTGGCGGGAGGCGGCCTGTTCGGTGCCGGTCAGCCAGCTGCTCGGGGGCCATGCGTCGCGGATGTGGGCGCGCAGCGTGCGGCGTGCGGGGTTGGCGACCGTGAGCTGGACCTCGGCACTCTCGCCGAGTCGAACTGAGGTATCACCACTTCGAGTGAACTGGAGCGTTCGCACTGGCGCGGCCAGGCAGTAGTCGCACAGAATTGCGAGTGAGAGGGGCGCGTTGACCGCCAGCATCCCCGCCCAACTGGGGGCGAGGAGGCCGACGGGAAGCGAGCCGAGAGCGGCGAGAAGTGCCGCCCGTCCGGTGAGGGCCACGGTTCATCGCCTCATCGGGGCACGGGGACATGGGCGAGGATCGCGGTGATGACGGAGTCCGCGGTGACTCCCTCCATCTCCGCCTCGGGGCGGAGTTGGACGCGGTGACGCAGGGTGGGCAGTGCCAGGGCCTTCACGTCGTCCGGCGTGACGTAGTCGCGGCCGGTGAGCCAGGCCCAGGCACGGGAGGTGGAGAGCAGAGCGGTGGCGCCTCGCGGGGAGACGCCGAGGGAGAGCGAGGGGGAATCACGAGTGGCACGGCAGATATCGACGACGTAACCCGCTATCTCCGGTGAGACGGAGGTCTTGGCGACCGCGGCGCGTGCCGCTTCGAGGTCGGCCGGGCCGGCGACGGGGCGTACCCCGGCCGCCTGGAGGTCGCGAGGGTTGAAGCCGTCCGCGTGGCGGGTCAGGACGCTGATCTCGTCGTCGCGTGACGGGAGGGGGACCGTCAGCTTCAGCAGGAAGCGGTCGAGCTGTGCTTCAGGGAGGGGATAGGTCCCCTCGTACTCGACCGGGTTCTGCGTGGCGGCGACCAGGAACGGATCGGGGAGCATCCGGGGTGTTCCGTCGATGGTGACCTGGCGCTCCTCCATCGCTTCGAGCAGCGACGACTGCGTCTTGGGCGGAGTGCGGTTGATCTCGTCGGCGAGCAGCAGATTGGTGAAGACGGGGCCGGGCTGGAAGGAGAACTCCGCTGTCCGCGCGTCGTAGACGAGGGAGCCCGTCACATCGCTCGGCATCAGGTCGGGGGTGAACTGGACGCGCTTGGTGTCGAGTTCGAGAGAGGCGGCGAGGGCCCGTACCAGGAGTGTCTTCGCGACGCCGGGGACTCCTTCGAGCAGGACGTGGCCCCGGCAGAGCAGGGCGACGACGAGTCCGGTCACAGCGGGGTCCTGGCCGACCACGGCCTTCGCGATCTCGGTGCGCAGGGCCTCCAGGGAGGCGCGGGCGCTGTCCGAGTTCTCAGCGGTCTCGGGGGTCGGGGCACTCATGAGGTGCGTACCTCTCTTTCGAGGGCGTCGAGTTGGTCCGTCAGGCGGATGAGAGCGGCATCGTCGGCCGGCGCCGGGCCGAAGAGCAGCGTGCGGGGATCCCGCGAGTCGTCGGGGAGTTGAGCGGAGACTGCGGGGACGAGGGCCTCCGGGGTGTGGGCCTCGGACGGTGGGACACCGAGGAGGGAAGCGAGGCGGGAGCGGGTCTCCGTACGGAGGACCGAGGCGGCGCGGTCGCGGGCATTGGCCTTGCGGTAGAGACGGGCGCGGCCTTCGGTGGCCTCGGAGGCGCGGATGACGACCGGGAGCCGCTCGGCCACGACGGGGCCGAGCCGGCGGGAGCGCCACACGGCGGCGAGTACGGCGGCGAGGGTGAGTTGGAGGGTGGCCCAGAGCCAGCCGGAGGGGATCAGGTCGAGGAAGCCTGACTCGTCCCCTCCGCCGTCCTCGCCCTCCTGGCCGCCGGTGCCGTCACCACCACTGCCGCTGCCGGATTCGGTGGCGGAGGGATCACTGAGCGAGGGGAGGTACCAGACGATATGAGGCCGGGAGCCGAGGAGTTGAAGGGCCAGCGAGGCGTTGCCCTGTTTGGCGAGGCGCTCGTTGTAGAGGAGATCGGGGGAGCCGAGCAGGACGGTGTCGCCGTCGGCCGGGGTGTCGACCCTGAGAAGGGACGGCAGACCGTCGGTCGGGTAACAGGCGTCGCTGTTCGGCGCGTCGGTGGCGTAGCGGTACCCGCCGATGTCGACGGCACCGGCGTCGCGGGCGGCAGGAAGGGCGCAGCGGGGGTCTCGCGCGGCCACCGGCGTCTCGGTGGCCGCGGTGACGCCCGGGGCCAGGACGTCGAGGGAGGGCGGCCCCGGCGACACGAGGACGGTGCGACCTCCGGAGGGCTCCGCCGCGCTCCGCAGGATGCGCTGCTGATGGAACGTCAGCAGGTTGGGCGCGGCGACGACCAGGGTGGTGTCCGGGCCGGTTCCCTCGGTCGCTTCGGCGAGCGTGGTGACGACGCGGGTGGAGACGCCGCGGTCCTTGAGCAGTTCGGCGACGGCGCGGCTGCCCAGTGGGTCGGCGGAGCGGGGGTCGAGGCGGCCGTGCTGGTCGCCGGAGCGTACGGCAGCCAGGGCGATCCCGGCCACGAGAAGGATGGCGAGTGCGATCAGCAGTCCTCGGACGCGCCTCCAGACCTGCTGGGCGCTGGGCGACATCGAGGTGGTGCTGGTCGCGGGCCGGGGCGGGGCGCCGGTCTTGGTGCCGGTCATTCGGCAGCTCCCGGGGCGGCGCCGCTGAGTTGGGGTTTGCTGCTCTCCAGGCCGAGGTCCAGTTCGCGCAGCCGCAGGTATGTCTGCCGGTCCGCCGTGCGTCCGCCGTATGTGACATCGTCGAAGGCCCTGGCGGCGGCGCGCAGGGCCGTCGCGTGTTCGGGAAGTGCCCGGCCGGCGTCGGCGGCGGCCTCGTCGGCGGTACGGCCGGGGCGCGGGTCGAGGATCGTGCGCTCCTCCAAGGAGCGGACGACGGCGCGCATCCGTTCCTGGACGGCCTGGTTCCAGCGCTCGGCCGCCGCGTGTTCCTCCGCGTCGGCGCGGTGTTCGGCGGCGCCGCGTGGGCCGGATTCGAAGAGTGCGTCCTTGGGGCGCGTGGTGCGTCGGGGACTGCCGAGCCGCCACCAGAGGGCGGCGACGAGGGCCACGACGAGCGCCGCGATGACGGCGAGACCGATCGGGCTCGCCACTCCGGAGCCGGCCACGGAGTTGAAGAGATCCCCGATCCACTCCCAGAAGCGGTCCATCGCGCGCTCGAGCGGATTCGGGTCGTTCTCGTGGTACAGCGGCTTGGCCAGTTCGTCCTCGGCCGCCTCACGAGCGGGGACACGCGGGGTGTCCACCGGTATCTCGTCGCTCGTGCGCGCCGTCGTCAGCCACGCCGTTGCCGTGCCCCCCGTGCCGAACACCGCATCAGCCCCTGGGGGCGTCGTTGCCAGGCCGCTCGGAGCCGTAGCCCGGTACGCCGGCGGCGCGTGCGAGTTCGAGGTCCAGGGCTTCGCGCCGGATGCGCTGGTCCACGTAGAGGAGTACCGAGACACCCGCGGAGATCGGCAGGGTGATGGAGGTGCTGATCACCGTGCCGATGCCGGTGATGATCAGGAAGGGCCAGCCGAAGTCCGGACCGGACTCGGAGAACAGACCACTGAGACCTTCGCCGTCCACCGCCATGGCGACGAGGCTGAACGGCACAGCGATGATCATGGAGACCACGAACGTCAGCAGCATCGTCAGCAGCAGGATGCCGAAGATCCGCCACCAGGTGCCCTTCACGAGCTTCGCGGAGCGGCGCATGGACGCCACGATCCCCTGACGTTCGAGCATCAGGGCGGGCGAGGCGAGGCTGAAGCTGACCATCAGCCAGATCACCACGACGGCGGCGGCCAGTCCGCCGAGCATCGTCAGCGCCACTCCGGCACCGGAGCCGATCAGCAGTCCCGGCAGGATGCCGACGGCCACGATGGCGGCGCCCATGACGGGCAACAGCAGCGTCAGGCCGAGGAGTTGGAGCAGCCGGGGCCGGGCCTCGTTCCAGGCGTCGGACAGCGTGACACCGCGGCCGAGCACGGAGCGGCTGATGACCACGGTCAGTACGGCCGTCGTGAAGAGCGTGCCGATGATCGTGATGAAAAGAGACGGTGCCAGTGCGAGGAGGGTGGACTGCATCGCGTCGACGGCCTGGTTCAGCGCTTCCGTCGGGCTCGCGTTGGGGTCGACGTCCACCGGATCCGGCAGGAGATAGCGCTGGACGAGGATGTCGCCGATCTGCGAGATCACCGCGACGACGATGGTGACACCGAGGACGGTGCGCCAATGGGCGCGCAGCGTGGACACGGCACCGTCGAGAATCTCCCCCACGCCCAGGGGGCGCAGCGGGATGACGCCGGGCTTCGCCGCGAGGGGCGGCTGTCCCCAGCCGGGGTGCGGTCCGCCGCCGGGGCCGGGGCCGCCCCAGCCCGGCGCGGGCCTGGGAGCTGGGGGAACGGGGCCGGGGCCCGCTCCGGGGGCGGTGGGCGCGGACCACTGTCCGGGCGGCGGCTGGGTCTTGGACCACTTCGAGGGGGAGTCCGAGGGCGTGCCGGCGTCGTCGGCGGGCTGGGCGGGCCGGGGCACGCCGGCGTTCTGGCCGTCGGACGGGGCAGATCCGGGCGAGGCCCAGCCCGGAGTGTCGTTCACGGTCGTCCACCTCGTGGATTGGTTACGGAGGCAGGCTCGGGGAGCCGGCGCTTCAACGGTGCCTGTCTGCGAAGCAGAGCGGGAGGCTGGGAGCCATCGTGCCACGCGTCGCCCGCCGGTGGGCCTGGTGCTCCCTGTCCTTCTCGCCTTCATAGTCCGAGCGGTACCGGGCAGACTGGGCGGATGACTGATCAGTACGCACCATCCCCGCTCCCGGCCGAGCCGCCCATGTCTCCGGCACTGCGCTGGGACGAGCTGCCGGAAGGGCCCGTACTGGTCCTCCTCGACCAGACGAGACTGCCGGTCGAGGAGGCCGAACTGGTCTGCACCGATGTGCCGGCCCTGGTCCAGTCGATTCGGACGCTCGCCGTGCGTGGGGCGCCCCTCCTGGGCATCGCCGGTGCCTACGGGGTCGCTCTCGCCGCCGCCCGCGGATACGACGTGGACGAGGCGGCGGCGCTGCTGGAGAGCGCCCGGCCCACCGCCGTGAACCTCGGGTACGGGGTGCGGCGGGCGCTGGAGGTGCACCGGGCGGCCGTCGCCGGGGGCGCCGATCAGGAGCAGGCGGCCGCGGCCACGCTGGTCGAGGCCAGAAAGCTGCACCACGAGGACGCCGTGGCCAGCGCCCGGATGGCGGCATCCGGTCTGGCTCTTCTCGACGAGTTGCTGCCCGGCGGAAGTCACCGGATCCTGACCCACTGCAACAGCGGGGCACTGGTCTCCGGCGGCGAGGGCACCGCGTTCGCCGTGGCGCTGTCGGCGCACCGGGCGGGGCGGCTCAGGCGGCTGTGGGTGGACGAGACACGTCCGCTCCTTCAGGGGGCGCGGCTGACGGCGTACGAAGCGGCTCGCAACGGGATGGCGTACACGCTGCTCACGGACAACGCCGCCGGATCGCTGTTCGCGGCGGGCGAGGTGGACGCCGTACTCATCGGGGCGGACCGGATCGCGGCCGACGGCTCGGTGGCGAACAAGGTGGGCAGCTATCCGCTCGCCGTGCAGGCCAAGTACCACCATGTGCCGTTCATCGTGGTCGCGCCGACCACGACGCTCGACCTGGACACCGCGGACGGTGCGTCGATCGAGGTCGAGCAGCGGCCGGGGCAGGAGGTGACCGAGCTGACCGCCCCGCAGGCGGCCGGCGCCGGGGTCGAGGTCGGTGGCGGGATGCCGGTCGCGCCGCTGGGGACACAGGCGTACAACCCGGCCTTCGACGTGACACCTCCGGAGCTGGTGACGGCGCTGGTCACCGAGTACGGAGCGTTGTCGCCGGTGACCCGGGACGGGATCGCGGAGCTGTGCGCCCGGGCGCGAGGGGAGGCACGGAGCTGACGGGACACCTGCGCGAGGAGTGGGGAGAGGCGCTGTCGGGGTTCGCAGGGCGGGCGGCTCGCTATGGTTCCTGTCGGAGGGCCAGGTCGACGAGACAGGGTGTGACATCTGTGGTTGACGTCAACAGCAACGAACCGCGACGGTCCACGGAGGACACACGTCCACGTCGTCCCAGGTCAGTGAGCTGGATCACGCAAGTCTACGTAACGGAAATGAAAATGGGATGATGTCGATATGAAGGGACGCGTCCTTGTCGTCGATGACGACACCGCACTGGCCGAGATGCTCGGCATCGTGCTGCGAGGTGAAGGGTTCGAGCCGTCGTTCGTAGCGGACGGCGACAAGGCTCTCGCCGCTTTCCGTGAGGCCAAGCCGGATCTGGTGCTGCTGGATCTCATGCTGCCCGGCCGCGACGGTATCGAGGTGTGCCGGCTCATCAGGGCCGAGTCCGGTGTGCCGATCGTCATGCTGACGGCCAAGAGCGACACGGTCGACGTGGTGGTGGGGCTCGAATCGGGCGCCGACGACTACATCGTCAAGCCGTTCAAGCCCAAGGAGCTGGTCGCCAGGATCAGGGCGCGGCTGCGCAGGTCCGAGGAACCGGCGCCGGAGCAGTTGACCATCGGCGATCTGGTCATCGACGTGGCCGGTCACTCCGTGAAGCGTGAGGGGCAGTCCATCGCCCTGACGCCGCTGGAGTTCGACCTGCTCGTCGCGCTGGCCCGCAAGCCCTGGCAGGTCTTCACCCGTGAGGTGCTCCTGGAGCAGGTGTGGGGCTACCGCCACGCGGCGGACACCCGCCTGGTCAATGTGCATGTGCAGCGGCTCCGCTCCAAGGTCGAGAAGGACCCGGAGCGCCCGGAGATCGTCGTGACCGTCCGCGGTGTCGGCTACAAGGCCGGACCGAGCTGACATGTCCAGCGGCAGTACTGCCCCGAAGCCCGGGGAGCCGGGAGTCCGTACGGGGCGGACTGCCGACCAGGGCCGTGGGGCCTCACGCCTCGGCAGGCTCCTGCACCGTGGCCGGCTGCTCCAGGACGGGGCGGCGGGCAGCCCCGCGCTGCGCCTCGTCGTGCGCTGGCTCCGGCGTCCGGTGCTGCCCGCCGTGCGGCTGTGGCGACGGAACATCCAGCTCAGGGTGGTCATCACCACCCTGCTGATGTCGCTGGGGGTGGTGCTGCTGCTGGGGTTCGTCGTGATCGGCCAGGTCCGTAACGGTCTGCTCGACGCCAAGGAGAAAGCGGCCCAGAGCCAGGCGGCCGGTGGGTTCACCGTCGCCAAGGAGAAGGCCGACGCGCCGGTCGAGCCAGGTGGGCAGGAGGGCGGCGCGGGCGACGGCAGGTCGAGCCGTAACTCCGTCAACTGGCGCTCCGACCTCGTCGTACAGCTGGCCAGTGGCGGACAGAGCGCGTTCAACGTGGTGGCGCTGAGCGCCGACGCGAACGGCGCGGGCTCCAGCAGCCGCTTCCCGCGCGCCTCCGGCGGCGTGGACCACATCGCGAGCGTCCCGGCGAATCTGCGGTCGGACGTCGCCAAGGGCACGGGGACGTTCCAGAAGTACACCCTGATCCAGTACACGGACGGCCGAGAGCCCGAGTCCGGACTGGTGATCGGCAAGCGGCTGACCGATGTCGACGGCAATTCCTACGAGCTGTACTACCTGTTCCCGCTGAGCCAGGAGGAGCAGTCGCTCAACCTGGTCAAGGGCACGCTCGCCACGGCGGGGCTGTTCGTCGTCGTGCTGCTCGGAGCCATCGCCTGGCTCGTCGTACGGCAGGTCGTGACGCCCGTACGGATGGCCGCGGGGATCGCCGAACGGCTCTCCACCGGCCGGCTCCAGGAACGGATGAAGGTCACCGGTGAGGACGACATCGCCCGCCTCGGTGAAGCCTTCAACAAGATGGCCCAGAATCTGCACCTCAAGATCCAGCAGCTGGAGGAGCTCTCCAGGATGCAGCGGCGTTTCGTGTCGGACGTCTCGCACGAGCTGCGCACCCCGCTGACCACCGTCCGGATGGCCGCCGACGTCATCCATGAGGCGCGTGTCGACTTCGACCCCGTCACCGCGCGGTCGGCGGAGCTGCTGGGCGACCAGCTCGACCGTTTCGAGTCCCTGCTCTCGGATCTCCTGGAGATCAGCAGGTTCGACGCCGGCGCCGCGGCGCTGGAGGCCGAACCCATAGACCTGCGGGTGGTCGTACGCCGGGTGATCGGCGGAGCCGAACCGCTCGCCGAGCGCAAGGGCACCCGGATCCGCGTCATGGGGGACGAACAGCCGGTCGTCGCCGAGGCCGATGCCCGGCGCGTGGAGCGGGTGCTGCGCAATCTGGTCGTCAACGCCGTCGAGCACGGCGAGGGGCGGGACGTGGTGGTGCGGATGGCGGTGGCGGGCGGCGCCGTCGCCGTGGCCGTACGGGACTACGGGGTGGGTCTCAAGCCCGGTGAGGCGACCCGGGTCTTCAACCGGTTCTGGCGGGCGGATCCGGCGCGGGCGCGTACCACCGGTGGTACGGGCCTCGGCCTGTCGATCGCCGTCGAGGACGCGCGCCTGCACGGTGGTTGGCTCCAGGCGTGGGGCGAGCCGGGCGGCGGGTCGCAGTTCCGGCTGACGCTGCCGCGTACCGCCGACGAGCCGCTGCGGGGCTCGCCCATACCGCTGGAGCCCGAGGACTCGCGGCGCAGCCGGGAGCGTTCCGCGTTCGGGGACACGAAGGAGAGCGCCCACCGGCTGGCGAGCGTGCCCTCCCAGTCGGCGACGGGATCGTCGCTGCCGGTGCCGCCGAGGCCGTCGGCGCCGCCGCCCGCGGGTCTGGTCGACCCGACGGCGCTGCCGGGCAACGGCGCCCGGGTGGTGCCGCGTTCCGCCGGGGAGCCCGTGGAGCCCGTAGAGCAGGATCCGGCCACCTCGCCGACGTCGTCATCTGCCGCCACAGCCGCGTCCGCGGCTCGGGCACCTGAGCGGGAGGACACAACTCGTGGGCGCTGACCGCCTTCGTCACGGCCGAGGGCGCGCGGTGCGGCTGCCCGTCGTCCTCGGGTGCGGTGCCCTGCTGCTGGCGGGCTGTGCGTCGATCCCCAACAGCGGCGACGTCGAGCCGGTCAAGGCGTCGCCGCGCGGTGACTCCCAGGTGCGCGTGTATCCCGTCGCTCCCGCCGGGGGCGCCGATCCGAACGAGATCGTCGACGGCTTCCTGGAGGCGATGACCAGTGACGACCCCGACTTCGCGGTGGCCAGGCAGTATCTGACGAAGCAGGCGTCGCAGAGCTGGCAGCCGGCGGACCGCACGACGGTGCTGGCGGCCGCGCCCGACCCGGCCGACCCCCAGGGGCCGTCCGGTCCCGACGGCCCCGGCCTCACCTACCCGCTGTACGGCGAGCAGATCGCCGCGGTCGACGCCGGGCACGCCTATACGCCGGTGGCGCCCGAGCCGTACAACCGTGCCATCCATCTCGTCCAGGAGAAGGTGCTGGACGGCAAGGAATGGCGCAAGGAATGGCGGATCGACGACCTTCCGCAGGGGCTGGTGCTGGGTGAGTCCGACTTCCAGCGCAACTACCGCGCGGTGAACAAGTACTACTTCGCCTCCGGTCAGGGCTGGCTCGTCGCCGACCCCGTCTACATCCGCCAGCGCATAGATCCCGTGACGCGGATGGACCCGGTCACCCAGGCCGTCAAGGTGCTCCTCGAAGGGCCGACGGACTGGATACGGCCCGTGGTCGACTCCCCCTTCCCGACCGGCACGGAGCTGAAGCGCGGCACGCGGACTCTTGAGTTCGACGACCGCAACTCGCTGAAGGTGCCGCTCAACGCGAAGGTCGACAACGTCGGGCGGGAGCAGTGCCGCAAGATGGCGGCACAACTGCTCTTCACCCTCCGTGACTTGACGTCCACCCGAGGCGAACAGGTCGAGCTGCTGCGGCAGGACGGCTCCTCGCTGTGCGTGCTGAGCGGCGACCAGGCCGAGGAATTCGCCGCCGACCGTACGTCGGGCAGCTCGGACAGTCCGTACTTCATCGACGCGAAGGGCCGGCTCGCGCAACTGTCGGCGAGCAGCAAGGAACCGATCGACCCGCCGCGGGTGCGGGGCCCGTTCGGCGACGGCACGATGCCGTTGGGCCAGGTCGCCGTGGCGCGGGACGAGAAGCACGCGGCGGGCGTCTCGCAGGACGGCAAGTCCCTGTACGTCGGGTCGATCATCTCGACGGGCGAGGTCGGCGACGCCCTGGTCGTCAGCAAGGCCACGAAGAAGGAGGACCGGCTGTCGGCGCCGAGTTGGGACGGGAACGGCGATCTGTGGATAGCCGATCGCGACCCGAAGCAGTCCCGGCTGCTGCGTCTCGCCGACGGCGCCGACGCGCCCCGCGAGGTCACGGTCGACGGACTCGGCGACGCGCGGATCGAGGCGCTGCGGGTGTCCGCCGACGGCGTACGGGTGGCGCTGCTGCTCTCCGAGGACGGGCGTACGACCCTGCAGATCGGCCGGGTGGAGCGTCGGGGACCGGCCGGGGAGCAGACGGTGTCCGTGACGGAGCTGAAGGCCGTGGCACCGCGTATGGAGACGGTGACCGCCGTGTCGTGGGCCGGACCGAGCCGGCTCGTCGTCGTCGGTAAGGAGGCCGGCGGGGTGCAGCAGGTGAGTTACATCCAGACGGACGGTTCGACGTCGGCGGCGGGTGTGCTGCCGGGGCTGAACCAGGTCACCGGAATCGCCGCGGCCGACGACGAACGGCAGCCGCTGGTCGCCGACTCGGGCGACGCGGGCATCGTGCGGCTGCCGACCGGCGCGAACTGGCAGACGATGGTGGAAGAGGGCTCGTCACCGGTCTATCCGGGCTAGGGCCCCTGGATCAGTCCTGGGGTCCTGTCCGGCGGACAGGAGCCTGGCCCGGGGACCGTGACGTGCCTGTGCACGTGCATTCGGGCCGGATCTGAATCAGGGTTATCCACAGGGCTGGCCGGAGGTCCGAGTCATTGGCACAGTGGGTGACATGCGGGTGTGGTGGCGAGAAATCACCGGGCTGGTGCTGCCGGTCGCCTGCGGCGGCTGCGGGAGTCCCAGGACGCCGTTGTGCGACGCGTGCGGAAGGGCGTTGTACGGGACGTGGCCGTGCCGGGTGCGGCCGGTTCCCGAGCCCGTCGGGCTGCCGGTGGTGCATGCCGCCGCGCCGTACGAGGACGCCGTACGGGCCGTGCTGCTGGCGCACAAGGAGCGTGGCGCGCTCGGGCTGGCCGCGCCCCTGGGCAGGGCGCTGGCGGGGGCGGTCCAGGCCGCTGTCCCGCCGGGTACCGGTGTCGGCCCGCTGATCCTGGTGCCGGTTCCGTCGACGAGACGCGCCGTGGGCGCGCGCGGACACGACGCCGCCCGGCGTATCGCCCTGGCCGCGGCGGGGGAGCTGCGGGGCACGGGGCGATCGGCCCGGGTGCTTCCGGTCTTGCGCCAGCGACGGGTGGTGGCCGACCAGTCGGGCCTGGGCGCCCGTCAGAGGCTCGCCAATCTCGCCGGAGCCCTGGAGGTCGCCGTCGGGGGCGCGGGGCTCCTGGAGGGCGGCAGGGTGGTGCTGGTGGACGATCTCATGACGACCGGTGCCTCGCTCGTGGAGGCGTCACGCGCGATGCATGCCGCGATGAAACCGGGGTACCCCGCATTCGTACAGGTGAGTGCGGCTGTGGTGGCCGCGCCTCCGCTCTCTTTCGAAATAAACCGGAACTGATCGCGAGTTTGCTTCGTTGCAGGTGGTGAGGGTCGTAAAACACCGGAACGGACGTACGCGGTGGTAGCGGGTGCCGATACCCGTCCAAGAGAGCTATGTTCGGTTGTGAGGAAAGCGAAAGCTCTGCCTCAGTGATATGCAGCGGTGCGTTGGAGCGTTTTCCAGAACCTCGAAGTCAGAGGGAATGGGGATCTTGCCCACGGGGGAGGAGGAGGTGAAAGTCGCCAAGTCCGAGGCCTCGGTGCCCATCGAGGTCGGGTGCAAGAGGGAGAAGCTCCGCAACGCGGCGGAGCGAATCCGGGAACGGAGTTCTGCGTGGACATCGTCGTCAAGGGCCGCAAGACAGAGGTACCCGAGCGGTTCCGCAAGCACGTGGCCGAGAAGCTGAAGCTGGAGAAGATCCAGAAGCTCGACGGCAAGGTGATCAGCCTCGACGTCGAGGTGTCCAAGGAGCACAACCCGCGTCAGGCGGACCGTTGCGACCGGGTGGAGATCACACTCCACTCCCGCGGTCCCGTCATCAGGGCGGAAGCCGCCGCCGCCGACCCGTACGCAGCGCTTGACCTGGCCACCGGCAAGCTGGAGGCGCGGCTGCGCAGGCAGCACGAGAAGCGTCACAACCGCCGTGGCACCGGCAGGCTTTCGGCCGCCGAGGTCGTCGACGTCGTTCCTGGCGTCGCCCAGTTGAACGGCTCGGGCCCGGCGCCTGCGGCCGAGTCGCCGAACGGCGTTCCCACCACCAGGATCGGCTCGCTCGAGGTGCAGGGCGAAGGACCGCTGGTGGTCCGCGAGAAGACGCACACCGCGGCCCTGATGACCCTCGACCAGGCGCTCTACGAGATGGAGTTGGTCGGACACGACTTCTATCTGTTCGTGGATTCCGAGACCAAGGAGCCCAGCGTCGTCTACCGGCGCCACGCCTACGACTACGGCGTCATCCACCTGAGGACCGACCAACTGGCCGAGTCCGAGGCGGCGGGCGCGGGCGGCGCGCTCGGCGGCTGAGCGAAAAACGACCCCTCGGTGGTGCCCCCGCAGTGCCTGATCCGGCCGCGGGGGCACCACCGCGCGACTACTGGATCACCGCTCTGTCGGCGAGGCATGAAATCATGGCCACGCACGTCAACCCCCGGTTCCCGACCTGGGGTTGGTGTAGCTCGCATGTACTTCGGCCCATGGCCTTCAGGGGGAGGAACGATGGCGGACAGCTTCGGGCCGGTGCATCACGCGCGCGGTACCGGCGGTACGACCGGCGGCACCGGACCGGACAGCGGCGCGGACCCGGACGACCCCGGCAAGGAACCGATCAGGGTCCTTGTCGTGGACGACCACGCCCTCTTCCGCCGGGGGCTGGAGATCGTCCTCGCCCAGGAGGAGGACATCCAGGTCGTGGGGGAGGCCGGAGACGGCGCGGAGGCCGTCGACAAGGCCGCCGACCTGCTCCCCGACATCGTGCTGATGGATGTCCGGATGCCCAAGCGCGGCGGCATCGAAGCCTGTACCTCCATCAAGGAGGTGGCCCCCAGTGCCAAGATCATCATGCTGACGATCAGCGACGAGGAGGCCGACCTCTACGACGCGATCAAGGCGGGCGCCACCGGCTATCTCCTCAAGGAGATTTCGACGGACGAGGTGGCCACCGCGATTCGCGCCGTCGCCGACGGGCAGTCACAAATCAGCCCTTCCATGGCCTCCAAGCTCCTGACCGAGTTCAAGTCGATGATTCAGCGCACCGACGAGCGCAGACTCGTGCCGGCGCCGAGGCTCACCGAGCGCGAGCTCGAAGTCCTCAAGCTGGTCGCCACGGGAATGAACAACCGTGATATCGCCAAGGAGTTGTTCATCTCCGAGAACACCGTGAAGAACCATGTCCGCAACATCCTGGAGAAGTTGCAGCTGCACTCCCGGATGGAGGCCGTGGTCTACGCGATGCGGGAGAAGATCCTCGAAATCAGATGACGGCCCGCGTCAGTGCCGCCGCCAGCTCGGGGCGGTCGACGCGCTCGATCCGTACGGAGTCGCACCCCACCCACTCGGCGGCCTCCCGCAGCGCCCGCGCCATCGGCTCGACGGCGGCGGGCGTGTCCAGCGAGACCTGACGGGCGACGAGCGTGCTGCCCTCGCGCGCCGGGTCGACACGGCCGAGCAGTTTCCCGCCCGACAGCAGTGGCATCGCGAAGTACCCGTAGATCCGCTTGGGCTTGGGGACGTAAGCCTCCAGGCGGTGGGTGAAGCCGAAGATCCGCTCGGTGCGGGCCCGCTCCCAGATGAGTGAGTCGAACGGCGAGAGCAGGGTCGTACGGTGCCGGCCGCGCGGGGCGCTCGCCAGCGCCTCGGGGTCGGCCCAGGCGGGCTTCGCCCAGCCCTCGACCGTCACCGGCACCAGCCCCGAGTCCGCGATCACCGCGTCGACCTGCTCACCCTTGATGCGGTGGTAGTCCCCGATGTCCGAGCGCGTGCCCACCCCGAGCGACTGACCCGCGAGCCGTACGAGCCGGCGCAGGCACTCGGTGTCGTCCAGGTCGTCGTGCAGCACCTCGTCGGGAATGGCGCGCTCCGCCAGGTCGTACACCCGCTTCCAGCTCCGGCGCTCCGTGCACACCACCTCGCCGTGCATCAGCGCCCGCTCGACCGCGACCTTCGCCTCGGACCAGTCCCACCACTCGCCGCCGTTCTTGGCGCCGCCCAGCTCGGTGGCCGTGAGCGGGCCCTCGGCGCGCAGCTGCTTGATCACCGCGTCGTACGCCCCGTCCGACAGCTCGTGGTGCCAGTGCGGACGGGCGCGGTAGGCGCGACGGCGGAAGGCGAAATGCGGCCATTCCTCGACCGGGAGGATGCAGGCGGCGTGCGACCAGTACTCGAAGGCGTGCGGCCGGGGCGGGGCGCCGGCGGTCGCCGCCGGTGTCCAGTACGACTCCTCGACCGTCCGGCGGCCCACCGCGCCCAGCCGCGCGTACGGAATCAGCTCGTGCGAGCGCGCCAGCACCGAGATCGTGTCCAGCTGTACGGCCCCGAGATGCCGCAGCACACCGCGCACGCCGCCCCGGCGGTCGGGGGCGCCGAGGAACCCCTGGGCGCGCAGGGCGATGCGGCGGGCTTCGTCGGCGGACAGCGCGGCGGCGGCGGGCGGCACAGTGGTCATGCCCCGAACGATAGACGGCGGCACTGACAGCCGGCCGGGGCCGGTGACCGCCGCGGTCAGGGACGCGCGGGCAGATACGGGTGCCTGGAAGGCAGGCCGAGATCGGACGGCAGGAGCGCGCCGATCCAGGCGTCCCGTGTCGTCCCCTTCATGAGCAGGGCGCCGCGCAGGGTGCCCTCCAGCACGAAACCGGCCTTCAGCGCCACGGCCCGCGACGCCTCGTTGCCGGCCTCGGCCCGCCACTCGACACGGTCGGCGCCCAGCTCGGTGAACATCCAGCGGGTCAGGGCGCGCAGCGCCTCCGTCGTGTAGCCCCGGCCGCGGTGCTCCCTGACCGTCCAGAAGCCGACCGCCCACACTCCGGACTCGCTGTGGGCGTTGACCGAGGCCAGCAGCGGGCCGCCGCCGACCGGCTCGACCGCGAAGACGAAGTTGCTCCCGGCCCGCCACATGTCCGGGACGATCCGCTCGATGAAGTGCTCGGCGTGCTGCCTTTCGTACGGAGAGGGGACCGTCGTCCACCGCTGGACGTCGGGATCCTGGCAGGCCGCGTACACCGCCTCGATGTCGTCGGGGCCCAGGGGGCGCAGCCGCAGCCGTTCGGTGATCAAGGAGGTGGTCGCGGCCTCCGGAGGGGCGGACCGGGGGGTCAGTGGCTCCATGGGGGGAGTGTGGTGACCGGGGTTCCCCGGCGCGAGCGCTTTTCGTACCTCACCGGCACCTTCCGCTCGTCCCGCGCGTTCTCATTGCGGGTGACGGGAGGCAGGCGTCACGTGGCCCTCCCGAGGCGGCCGGGTCCTCGCTTACGATGGCCGTTGCGGTGGGGTCGGCCCGCCGCGCCCGCGCCAGTGTCCGTTACCAGACCCAGTGCCAGGCCCGACCGGCAAGGAGACCAACCTCAGTGTCCGTCTTCAACAAGCTCATGCGTGCAGGCGAAGGCAAGATCCTGCGCAAACTGCACCGCATCGCGGACCAGGTCAACTCCATCGAAGAGGACTTCATCGCCCTCTCCGACGCCGAGTTGCAGGCCCTCACCAAGGAGTACAAGCAGCGGTACGCCGACGGTGAGACCCTTGACGACCTGCTCCCCGAGGCCTTCGCGACCGTCCGTGAGGCGGCCAAGCGAGTTCTCGGCCAGCGCCCTTACGACGTCCAGCTGATGGGCGGCGCCGCGCTGCACCTCGGTCATGTCGCCGAGATGAAGACCGGTGAGGGCAAGACCCTCGTCGGCACGCTGCCCTGTTACCTGAACGCGCTGTCCGGCGACGGCGTCCACGTGATCACGGTCAACGACTATCTGGCTGAGCGCGACTCCGAGATGATGGGCCGGGTCCACAAGTTCCTGGGCCTCTCCGTCGGCTGCATCCTCGCCAACATGTCGCCCGCGCAGCGCCGCGAGCAGTACAGCTGCGACATCACGTACGGCACGAACAACGAGTTCGGCTTCGACTACCTCCGCGACAACATGGCGTGGTCCCAGGAGGAGCTCGTCCAGCGCGGTCACAACTTCGCCGTCGTGGACGAGGTCGACTCGATCCTGGTCGACGAGGCCCGTACGCCGCTGATCATCTCCGGTCCCGCCGACCAGGCCACGAAGTGGTACGGCGACTTCGCCAAGCTGGTGACCCGGCTCACCAAGGGCGAGGCGGGCAACCAGCTCAAGGGCATCGAGGAGACCGGCGACTACGAGGTCGACGAGAAGAAGCGCACCGTCGCGATCCACGAGTCCGGGGTCGCGAAGGTCGAGGACTGGCTGGGCATCGACAACCTGTACGAGTCGGTGAACACCCCGCTCGTCGGTTATCTGAACAACGCCATCAAGGCCAAGGAACTGTTCAAGAACGACAAGGACTATGTCGTCATCGACGGCGAAGTCATGATCGTCGACGAGCACACCGGCCGTATCCTCGCGGGCCGCCGCTACAACGAGGGCATGCACCAGGCGATCGAGGCGAAGGAAGGGGTGGACATCAAGGACGAGAACCAGACGCTCGCCACGATCACCCTGCAGAACTTCTTCCGCCTCTACGACAAGCTGTCCGGCATGACCGGTACGGCCATGACCGAGGCCGCCGAGTTCCAGCAGATCTACAAGCTGGGCGTCGTGCCGATCCCGACGAACCGGCCGATGGTCCGCGTCAACCAGCCCGACCTGATCTACCGCACCGAGGTCGCGAAGTTCGCGGCGGTCGTCGACGACATCGCCGAGAAGCACGAGAAGGGTCAGCCGATCCTGGTCGGCACGACCTCCGTGGAGAAGTCCGAGTACCTGTCGCAGCAGCTCTCGAAGCGGGGCGTGCAGCACGAGGTGCTGAACGCCAAGCAGCACGACCGTGAGGCGCCGATCATCGCCCAGGCCGGGCGCAAGGGCGCGGTGACCGTCGCGACGAACATGGCCGGCCGTGGTACGGACATCAAGCTCGGCGGCAACCCCGACGACCTCGCCGAGGCGGAGCTGCGCCAGCGCGGGCTCGACCCGGTGGAGCACGTCGAGGAGTGGGCCGCCGCGCTGCCCGCCGCGATGGAGAAGGCGGAGGAAGCGGTACGGGCCGAGTTCGAGGAGGTTGTCGAGCTGGGCGGGCTCTACGTCCTCGGTACGGAGCGCCACGAGTCGCGCCGGATCGACAACCAGCTGCGTGGCCGTTCCGGCCGTCAGGGCGACCCGGGCGAGTCCCGGTTCTACCTGTCGCTGGGCGACGACCTGATGCGGCTGTTCAAGGCGCAGATGGTCGAGCGCGTCATGTCGATGGCGAACGTCCCGGACGACGTGCCGATCGAGAACAAGATGGTCACCCGCGCGATCGCCTCGGCGCAGTCGCAGGTGGAGCAGCAGAACTTCGAGACACGTAAGAACGTCCTGAAGTACGACGAGGTGCTCAACCGGCAGCGCCAGGTCATCTACGGCGAGCGCCGCCGGGTCCTGGAGGGCGAGGACCTCCAGGAGCAGATCCGGCACTTCATGGGCGACACGATCGACGACTACATCGGCCAGGAGACGGCGGAGGGCTTCGCCGAGGAGTGGGACCTGGACCGGCTGTGGGGCGCGTTCAAGCAGCTCTACCCGGTGAAGGTCACCGTCGAGGACCTCGAAGAGGCGACGGGGGACCGCGCGGGCATCACGGCGGAGTTCATCGCCGAGTCCATCAAGGAAGACGCGCACGAGCAGTACAACGAGCGCGAGAAGTCGCTGGGCCCGGACGTGATGCGTGAGCTGGAGCGGCGCGTCGTGCTGTCCGTGCTGGACCGCAAGTGGCGTGAGCACCTCTACGAGATGGACTATCTCCAGGAGGGCATCGGCCTGCGCGCGATGGCGCAGAAGGACCCGCTGGTCGAGTACCAGCGCGAGGGCTTCGACATGTTCACCGCCATGATGGAGGGCATCAAGGAGGAGTCCGTCGGCTACCTGTTCAACCTGGAGGTCCAGGTCGAGCAGCAGGTCGAGGAGGTCCCGGTGCAGGACGCGGCGGAGCGTACGTCGCTGGAGAAGGCGGACGCGGGTGCCCGTGCGGGCGGTGCGCGTCCGGAGATCCGGGCCAAGGGCCTGGAGGCTCCGCAGCGGCGGGACCGGCTGCACTTCTCCGCGCCGACGGTGGACGGTGAAGGCGGCGTCGTCGAGGGCGACTTCGAGAGCAACGGCGGAGCGGACCGTACGGAGGCGGGTGCGGGGACGACTCGCGCGGAGCGCCGTAAGGCGCAGAAGGGCGGGGGGCGGCGCCGCAAGAAGTAGGCGGGCGCGTTTCCTTGCCGCGTAGCGGATGAGCGGATGAACGGCGGCCGGGCCCGGACACGAGATGTC
>NZ_JBHUZM010000138.1:0-19679 GCF_042667665.1 Streptomyces sp. NPDC057307
CCGTTGCCGCCCCCCCCGCAACCCCCAACCAGGGCCCCCCCCACCCCCCGCGCCCGCCCCTGCCCCACCCCGCCACGCCCCCCCCCCACCCCCCGGCCTCCGCCATTTTGCCCGCGCCCGGCGCCGCGCCGCCGTGTCACCGTGCCGGAGAGCAGGCCGGCCGTGATCCCGCCGACCGCGACGGCCGACAGGAAGAGACCGAGGGTCCGCGGGTCGCCGCCGAAGCGGACCTCGTTGACCAGCGGGAAGAGCGCGACCGGCATGGCGAGCAGTGTCGCGGACAGGTCGGTGGCCAGCACGCCCCACAGCGTCGGACGCCGCAGGACGACCCGCCAGCCGCCGCGCTGCGGCCTGCGCCTGCCGGTCGCTCCGGCGCCCTCGGGGGGCATGGGTGGCAGGCGGATCACCGCGAGCATCGAGATCGCGACGGCCACCGCCTGCGCGGCGTACGCGGCGGGGAAGTCCCAGCGGGCGATGACCAGTCCGGCCAGCGCGGGCCCGGCCAGCATCGCCGCCTGGAAGGAGATGTTGGTCAGCGCCAGCCCGGCCGCGACCTGGTCGGCCGGCAGCAGCCTGACCGGGAAGGTACGGCGGGCGGGCGCGCCGAGCGCGCCGCAGGCCGCTCCCATGGCGACCAGGGCGAGCAGCAGCACGACGTTCCGGTTGTCCGCCAGCGCCTGGGCGCACAGCCCCGCGGCGGCCAGCAGTTGGCCGCCGGTGGCGGCCCGTACGACCGTACGGCGGTCGACGGCGTCCGCCAACGTGCCGCCGAGCAACCCGAAGAGCAGCGTCGCCAGACCGGTGACGAGCCCGATGGCCCCGGTGCCCACGGGACTGCCGGTCAGCTCCCACACCTGCGCCAGCACCGCCACCGTGGCTGTCTGGCCGCCGAGTTGGGAGGCCAGCGAGCCGATCCACAGGTCCCGGAACGGCCGGCTGCCGCGCAGCGGGCGGGTGTCGACGAACCGGCCGCGCGCCTTCACCGCGGCTCGACGAGATGGTCGAGGATCCGCTGTCGCATCGGCCGGCGGTCGAGAGCCCGCCGCAGCTCCTCGACCACGGTGGTCAGCGCGTACGGGATCTCGGCGTCCAACTCGGCGACGGTCGCGTGGGTGGCGCGCCACTCGGCTTCCAGGAACGGTACGAGCGACCGGCCGCGCTCCGTCAGATCGACCCGCCGGGTACGGGCGTCCGGCCCCGGTTCGGAGGTGACCAGATCCTCCTTGCGCATGGCGGTGAGGGTCTGGCTGACGGCGGAGTGCGAGCGGTTCAGGGACTCCGCCAGCTCACGGATGGTCAACGGTCCGCTGTGGGCGAGCCGGATCAGCGGATACGCGAACCGCGGCCGCACGCCCTCGATGCCACGCGCGACGTAGATCTGCTCGATCTCGCCGTCCATGGCCGCGAGCAACGTGTGCAGCGGCTGCCAGGGGTCGGGCAGCGCGGTGGGGTCGGAAGATGTCACAGCGCTAATATAACAGCGCTCATATAATGGCGGTGACAAGGTGGCAACGGGTCGCGCTCGCGTTTGCCTGCCATCAGCAGGGGCCGGGGGCGCCGAAACCGGGCCGCCGAACGTGGGATCCGGCGGGCCGTGCCGCGTCCCCGGCACATCCACGAGGCCCTCAGGCCCTCAGGCCCCTGCCACCCGTCGACGCGGACCCTCTCGGGTCCCAACGCCCCTGCCACACAGCTCAGTTGTCGAATGCCGTGTCCCGGGCCACCTTCTCCCAGGCCACGATCTCCGCCCGGACGGCGTCCAGATGACCGGTCACCGCGTCGACCGCGTCCGGGCCGAGGGGCAGTCGCAGCGGCGTCGTCTCGGCGGCCAGCGCCGTGAGGATCGCGGCGGCGGCCTTCGCCGGGTCGCCCGGCTGAGTGCCGTCCCCCGTCTCGACCATGTGCCGCGTCGGGCCCACCGTGTCCGCGTACGCGTCGATCTCCGCGCTCACGCTCCTCCCGCCGAACAGCCCCGTACGGAACGCCCCCGGCTCCACCACCAGCACCCTGATGCCGAGCGGCCCGACCTCGGAGGCCAGTGCCTCGGACATGCCCTCCAGGGCGAACTTGGTGGCGCTGTAGCCCGAGAATCCGGCGAAGGACATCTGGCCGCCCATGCTGCTGAGCTGCACGATCGCGCCCGAGCGGCGGGCCCGCATGTGGGGGAGTACGGCGCGGGTCAGTGCCGCCGGGCCGAAGACATGCACCTCGAAGAGCGAGCGCAGCTCCGCGTCCGTCGTCTCCTCCAGAGCGCCGACATGCGTGCGGCCCGCGCTGTTGACGAGGACGTCGACCCGGCCGTGCCGGGCGGCGACGTCCGCCACCACCGTGTCGATCCGGGCCAGGTCGGTGACGTCCAGCCGGACCGCCTCGACCTGGTCGGGGTGGCGCGCGACCAGATCGTCCAGCGTCCCGGTGCGACGGGCCGTCGCGACGACGGTGTCGCCGGCGGCCACCGCCGCTTCGGTGATCGCGCGGCCGAAGCCGCTGTTCGCGCCGGTGATCAGCCATACCCTGCTCATGTCGTTCTCCTCCGTCGGTGGGGCCTGTACGTACGACCCTGCGCCCGGACTCCCTCGCGGGTCCAAGACCCTCCGTGATAACCATTGGTTATGGACGTGCACGGCCGGGATCTCCGCTACTTCGTCGCCGTGGCGGAGGAACTTCACTTCACGCGCGCCGCCGAGCGCCTCTTCGTCTCGCAGCCCGCGCTCAGCAAGCAGATCCGGACGCTGGAACGGACCCTCGGCACGCCGCTGTTCGACCGGGACCGGCACGGCGTACGGCTGACGGAGGCGGGCGAGGCGCTTCTGCCGCACGCCCGGCGTGTGCTGGCCGACTGGGACACGGGCGTGGTCGCGCTGGAGGAGGCGAAGGCGGCCCGGCGGGCCACGCTGGCCGTCGGGATGAGCACCAGTCCGGGCCGGGGCGGCATGCTGCCCGCGATCCGTTCCCGCTTCACCGCGGCGCACCCGGCCGCCGCTCTGACGCTCCATCAGGTCAGCTGGTCGGACACGACCGCCGGGCTGGCGGACGGCGCGAGCGACGTGGCCTTCGTCTGGCTGCCGCTTCCGGACGCCGCCCGCTACCGGTGGATCGTGATGGCCGAGGAGCCCCGGCTGGTGGCACTGGCCGATTCCCATCGCCTGGCGGAGCGCGAGAGCGTCGACTTCGGCGACCTGCTGGACGAGCCGTTCCTCGCCCTGCCCGAGAGCGCCGGACCGCTGCGTGACCACTGGCTCGCCATCGACGCCCGCGACGGCCGGCCGGCCGTGATCGGCGCGGAGATCGCGAGCCCTGACGAGACCTACGAAGCGCTCGTCGACGGGCTCGGCGTCTGCCTGCTCGCCGACGGGAACGCGCCCCTGGTGGCACGTCCGGGCGTCGTCACCCGCCCCGTCGCCGGCCTCTCGCCCGCCCAACTCGCCCTGGCCTGGCGGGCGGACGACAACCGCCCGCTTGTGCGCGCCTACGTGGAGGCCGCACGCTTGACGAAGGGGCCCACGCGGGCGGGGGACCCGTGGACAGGGTGAGGGATACGGGCATGGGAGCACATGAGGCGGGGGCGGACCGGCCGAGGCCGGGGGGCCCGTCCTTCGACGCCGTGCTGTGCGACATCGACGGCGTCATCCGTTTCTACGACCCGTCCGAGGTGACGCGTCTCGAACGGGCGGCGGGACTGCCGGAGGGCGCGACGGCGGCCGTCGGCTACGCACCGGAGAACGATCTGCCGTTGCTGCTCGGGAGGGGCACCCGCGAACAGTGGGCGGACTCGATCGTCCGGGGCCTGCTGCCGCGCGTGTCGCCGTACGAGGCCGAGGCACTGGCGCACGCGTTCAGCACGGCCGACTTCCGGGTGGACGAGTCGGTCGTGGACCTGCTCCGACAGGTCCGGGAGCACCGCCCGCTGGTGCTCGTCAGCAACGCGACGCCCTGGCTCGACCAGGACCTGGCCCGCCTCGGGCTGACCGACCTCGCGCACAGCGTCGTCAACAGCTCCGTTGTCGGCGTGGCCAAGCCCGACCGCCGTATCTACGAGATCGCCGTCGAGCGCGCCGGCGTGCCCACGGACCGGTGCCTGTTCGTGGACGACCGGCAGGAGAACGTGGACGCCGCCGCCGCGCTCGGCATGACCGGGGTGCTCCACCGCGACGCCGCCGACCTGCGGACGGCGCTGGCGGACGTCCTCGACCGCCGGGCGGACTGAGCGGCCACACCCGCCCGGCGATCGATACGCGAGACCCGTCACACCGCGCGGCGGCGGACCTTCACGGCGTTGTCCGTACGGGGGCCCGGCTGCCCGTCGGGCCGGATCTGGATCCGCTCGTGCTCCTCGCTGAGCAGCACCTCCCACTCCCCGTCCGGCAGTTCGAGCGAGGCGAGGACGTCGTCCGGCGTCGGGAGGTGCACCTCGGGGTGCGGGACGGGCTCCCAGGACGGGAGTCCCGCGTGTCCGACGATCAGGAGCACCCCGCCGGGCGCGACGGCCGCCGCGGCGGTCCGCAGGATCTCCTCGCGCGGCATGTCTCCCGGGGTGTGCAGGAAGTGCGTCGAGACCAGGTCGTACGTCCCGGCGGGGAAGGAGACCCCGAGGTCGTGCCGCTGCCAGTCGATGCGGTCGGCGACGTCCGCGGCCGCCTCGGCTGCGTGCCGCCGCGCCTTGGTGAGGGCGACGCCGGAGATGTCGCTGGCGGTGACCCGCCATCCCCGGGCGGCCAGCCAGATCGCGTCGGCTCCTTCGCCGCATCCCAGGTCCAGGGCCCGGCCCGGCTTCAGATCGGCGACCTCCCGGACGAGGATCGTGTTCGGGTTCCCGCTCCAGACACGGTCGCTCTCGCCGTAACGCGAGTCCCAGAACTCCTCGTTCGTGCCGCCGTCGGTGCCGTCGGTGCCGTCGGTGCCGTCGGTGGCACTGGCACCGCTGTCCGTGTCCGTCGAGGTGTGGCCGTGGGTCATTACCGCTTCTCCTTCGCCGAGTTGGTCCTGCGCTCTGTCACTGCTGCCACCGCTGTCACTACTGCCACTGCTGTCACTTGTGTCGATCACGTCGCCCGGCTGTCCGCCGCGCCTCGACCGCCCGCGCCGTCTCCTCGGCGATCAGGTCTCCGTTGATCGCCGCTGCCGCCCGCAGCCCCGCCACCGCCGAGCCGATCACGACCTCCGTCGGATCGGCGACATTGCCCGCCGCCCACACACCGGGTACGGAGGTCGCCCCGGCCGGGTCGGTGGGGACATAGCTGCCGACCACATGACCCGCCATCTCCCAGTCGGCCGCCGCCGCCCCCAGGTCCGCGAGGACGCCCCCGCGCGCGGTGAACAGCGGCGCGACCACCACCGCGCGGACCGGAATCACCCGGCCGCCGGCCAGCGTGACGCCGGTGAGCCGGTCGTCCGTCACCTCCAGCGCGACGACCTCGCCGTCCACGACGGCGATGTCACGCGCCGCGAGTTGCTCGTACTGCTCGTCGTCGAACTCGGGCGCGGTGTGCCGGAACAGCGTCACGTCCTCGCTCCACTGCCGCCACATCTGGGCCTGGTGCACCGCGAGCGGCCCGGTCGCCAGGATGCCGATGGGCGTGTCGCGCACCTCCCATCCATGGCAGTACGGGCAGTGCAGCACCTCGCGTCCGAAGCGCTCCGCGACACCCGGAACCGGCGGCAGTTCGTCGACCAGCCCCGTCGTCACCAGCAGCCGGCTGGCCGTCACCTCGGGTACGTCCGCGCCCTCTTCGAGCACGACGCGGAACCCGTCCGCGGCCGACCCCTTGGCCGTCGCCACCCGGCCGGCCAGGAACTCGCCCCCGTAGCCCGCCACTTCCCCGCGTCCCACGGACACCAGCTCGCCGGGCGCGACGCCCTCGCGACCCAGGTAGTTGTGGACGGCGGACGCCGGGGCGTTGCGCGGCTCACCGGCGTCGATCACCAGCACCGAGCGGCGCGCCCGCGCGAGGGTCAGCGCCCCGCTCAGCCCGGCGGGTCCGCCACCGATCACCACGACATCGAAATCTACTTTTTGTGTCTTCATGCGAAGCACCTCCATCTGCTGGAGATGGTCCGTCCACCCGTCGCGGTTTGACAAAATTACTTGCCGAGGTGGCAAATGGAGTCATGGCTGACGACGACTTCTCGACCGTCCTCAACGGCGTGGGACCGCGCCTGCGCGCGCTGCGCCGCGATCGCGGTACGACACTGGCCCTGCTGAGCGAGTCGACCGGGATCTCGGTCAGCACGCTGTCCCGCCTGGAGTCCGGCGGTCGCAAACCGACTCTGGAACTGCTCCTGCCGCTCGCCAAGGCGTACGGCGTCCAACTCGACGAACTGGTGGACGCGCCCCCGACCGGTGACCCCCGCGTCCATCTGCGGTCCTTCACGCGGTACGGCATGACCTTCGTGCCGCTGACCCGCCATCTCGGCGGGCTCCAGGCGTACAAACAGATCATCCCGGCCGGCCCGCAGCAGACCGGTGAACTGGAACAGCGGACGCACGAGGGCTACGAATGGCTCTACATCCTGGCCGGCCGGCTCCGGCTGCGCCTCGGTGAGCACGACCTGGTGCTGAGCGCCGGCGAGGCCGCGGAGTTCGACACCCGCACCCCGCACGGGTGGGCGAGCGCGGGCACGGAAGCGGTGGAATTCCTCACGATCTTCGGCCGGCAGGGGGAGAAGATGCACGTACGCGCCCGGCCCGCCGAGAAGTGAACGGCGCCCCGGCCGGACGCGGCGCGAGGTGCCGGCCGACCCACGGCGCTTGCCGCGCACCGGACTTGATCCGGTCGCGCAACGGATCGGCCGGTCCGATCCGGGCCGAGCGGCGGGCGGTACGCGTCGCCTGACGGCGAATCAGGTCCGCTGTCAGGCGCTCGGGGGCGCGATCGACGCGAGCAGCGACCACACCACGCGCTCCGTCGACGCGGCCATGTCCACCGACTCCGGCGACAGCAGCCACTGCACCTGAAGCCCGTCCATCACCGCGATGATGGCGTTCGCGACGTTCTCGACGTCCAAGTCCTCGCGCGCCTCGCCCAGTTCGGCCGCCTCACGCAGCGCGTCCACCACGAACGCCCGCAGTCCGGTGTACCGGTTGCGGAAGTACTCCTGCGCGGGGTGGCTGTCGGTGACGCTCTCCGCCGAGAGGACCGCGTACAGCCGTACGATGCCCTCCCGCTCGGAGTTGCGGCGCGAGGTGTCGATCAGATGCCGCAGGAAGGCGAGACCGCGGGGACGGTCGGGGCCGAGCTGTTCTATGTCGGTCTGGTCCCGCAGTTCGAGGACGCTCGTGAGCAGCAGTTCCTTGGACCGGAAGTAGTGCAGCACGCCCGCCTGGGTGAGCCCCGCGCGATCCGCGATCTCCGCCAGTGACGCGTTGTTGTAGCCGCGCGCCGCGAACGTCTCCATGGCGATACGCAGGATCTCCTCACGCCGCTGCCGTGCCCCCGGGCTGCGCGGTGTGCGCGGCTGGGCGGGCCCGGCCGCCGCGCCGCCCCGTTCCCCCACTCGTCTGTTGCTCACCGGGCGCAGTCTACGGCGCTCCGGATCACGGGCAGGGCCTCGCGCGCCCGGTGCGACTCCCGGCTGAAACAAGTTCGGCACGACGACTTACTAAGTACTTAGTAAGCGTGCTTTCATGTCGCCGACGCACCACCCGGCCACGGCGCGGGACGCCCCGGGGCCGCGGGCGATTCGTTCGACACACGAACCGGCAGGAGCCCCCACGTATGCGAAGAACCCTGCACAGAAACGTCGTTCGCAAAGCCGTCGCCGCACTCGGCGTGCTCACGCTGGGCGGCAGCCTCGGACTCACCTCGTCCGGTACCGCGCAGGCCGCCGACCCCACCGCCCAGGTGTGGATCTCCACGGCCGACGGAAGCCGCAAGCTGGCCTCGGACGGCCAGATCACCTTCAACTCCACACCGCAGGCCGTCGACATCAACGTCAACGCGGCGCAGCGCGAGCAGCAGTTCACCGGGGCGGGCGCCTCGGTGACCGGCGCGGCCGGGCATCTCATCAACCAGCTCCCGGCGGCGCAGAAGAACGCGCTGATGACCTCGCTCTTCTCCGCCCAGGGCGACGGCATCGGCCTCAACTACCTGCGCCAGCCGCTGGGCGGCACCGACTTCAACCAGGGCGCCGCCTACACCTACGAGGACAACCAGGGGGACTTCAACCTCGGCCGTGACCACGAGGCGATCATCCCCGTCCTCAAGCAGGCCGTGTCGATCAACCCCGCCATCCGCTTCATGGGCAGCCCGTGGACACCGCCCGCGTGGATGAAGACCAACAACAGCCTCAACGGCGGCAGTCTGCGCACCGACCGCTACCAGCAGTACGCCGACTATCTGGTGAAGGCCATCCAGGGCTACCAGCAGCAGGGCCTCAAACTCACCGACCTCACGGTGCAGAACGAGCCCGAGTTCGCGACGAGTTACCCCTCGATGAGCATGACCGCCTCCGAGCAGGCGGCGTTCTTCAAGGTGCTCGACCGCACCCTGACGGCGGCGAACCTGCCGACCAACCTCCTCGCGTACGACCACAACTGGGACCACCCGAACTACCCGCTCCAGGTCTTCTCCGAGACGCCGGGCATGAACCGGGTGATCGGCGCGGCGTTCCACTGCTACGGCGGCCAGCCCACCAGCCAGTCGCAGATCAGGCAGGCCGGCAAGCGGGTCTTCTTCACCGAGTGCTCCGGCACCGACAGCGACAACCCGGCCACCACCTTCGCCGACACGCTGAAGTGGCACGCGGAGAACCTGGTCGTGGCCAACATGCGCAACGGCGGCGAGACCACGATCATGTGGAACCTCGCCCTGAACCAGGCCGGCGGCCCCCACCAGGGCCACTGCACCACCCGCTGCAACGGCGTGGTCGAGATCAACGGCAACACGGTCACGCGCAACGCCGAGTACTACGTCCTCGGTCATCTGACCAAGTTCGTCAAGCCCGGTGCCACGCGTATCGGCTCCACCAGCCAGGGCGCGGGCGGCGTGCAGAACGTCGTCTGGCAGAACCCGGACGGCAGCAAGGCGGCGTACGTCGTGAACGGCGCGGGCGCGGCCCGGACGTTCTCCGTCACGGACGCCGGCCGCTCGGCCACGTACACACTGCCGGCCGGCGCCGTCGCTACCCTCGTGTGGACCGGCACCGACCCCGGCACCCCGGGCGACGGCACCATCGACCCGGCGAAGTGGTACCAGGTCGTCAACAGCGGCAGCAACGCGTGCCTCGACGCGACCGGCTGGGGCACGGCGGACGGCACCGGACTGCAGCAGTGGTCCTGCTCCGCGCCGGCGGCCAACAACCAGACCTGGCAGTTCAGACCCACCAGCAACGGCTACCACCAGGTCGTCAACCGGCACGCCGGCAAGGTGTGGGACATCGACGGAGGAGTCGGCGCCACCGCCGACGGCGCCCGCGCGCATCTGTGGAGCTACACCGGCGCCACGAACCAGCAGTGGCAGCCGCAGCGGATCGGGACCACCGACCGCTACCGGTTCGCCGCCAGACACAGCAACAAGTGCCTGACGGTGAGCGGCGGTACGGCGAACGGCGCGACGCTCACACAGCAGCCCTGCACGGAGGCGGCCAGCCAGACGTTCCGGCTGGTGGCGCAGCCGTAGCGGCAGTGGCCGTCGCTCCCGCGTCGGCCGACGGGAACCGCTGAGCCCTGGTGCGCCAGGGCTCAGCGGCATGTCCCCCAGGAGGGACCAAAACGGCGGTCAGAGGTCGAGCACCGCGCGCAGGGCCTGGCTGACGCGCTCCATCACCGCCGTGTCGACCGGGCCGAGCAGCTTCGCGCCGTCGAAGCGCGTGACCCGCAACTGCTGGAGGTTGACCGCGACGGCGGTGCAGGGCAGCGGGTCGTCGATCACCACGGACATCGCGGTGTCGGGGTAGCGCCCGGCGTCGTGCAGCACGACGGTGAGCACCGCGCCGTACGCCTCCTCCAGGCCGTCCAGCGAGACGAGCAGGACGTTGCGCCCGTCACCGAGGGTCCAGATCTCACCACGTTTCACAGGGTGTCGCCCTCGCCGCCCAGGTCGTCGCCGAGGCCCAGCGACGCGAGCCGGCGGGCGGAGTCGAGCACGGCCTGCCGCTGGGCGGCGCGCACGATGTAGGCGTTGAGGGACAGCCCGGCGGCTGCCGCCCCCGCCTTGATCGATGCGTTGATCTCGTCCGGGATACGGAGCGTCATGGCAGTCATGCGACCGACCATAGCAACCGGACAGTGGTTGCACCATGTGGTGTCACCGTCCGGTGCGTGGGGCGGGATCTACGAGGCCGGCGGCAGCGCCGCGCACAACGCCTCCAGCGCGCCGTTGAACGCGTGGTCGGGCGGGGCGCCGAAGCCGATCACCAGACCGTCGCGCGGCGGCATGGTGCTGTCCGGGTGCCGGAAGGCGCCGAGCCCCGCCAGCGCCAGACCCAGCGCACCGGCCGCGCGCACCGTGTCCGGCTCGGTGCCCGGCGGCAGATCCAGCACCGCGTGCAGTCCGGCCGCGATACCGCTGACCCCGATGTGCGGTGCCCGCTCGGCGAGGACCGAGACGAGCCGGTCGCGCCGCCGCCGATAGGTGCGTCGCATGAGACGCACATGTCTGTCGTACGCGCCGCGGGCGATGAAGTCGGCGAGGGTGAGCTGGTCGGAGACACCGGTCCACATCTCGCGGCTGCCCTTCACCGAGAGGACGTCGTCCACGAGACCCTCGGGCAGCGCCATCCACCCCAGCCGCAGCGCGGGGGAGAGGCTCTTGCTCGTGGACCCCAGATAGACCACCCGGTCGGGATCGAGCCCCTGCACCGCGCCGACCGGCTCCCGGTCGTAACGGAACTCGCCGTCGTAGTCGTCCTCCAGCACCACCGCCCCCGTGGCGCGCGCCCAGTCCACGGCCGCCGTCCGCCGCTCCGGGCGCAGCGGACCCCCGGTCGGGAACTGGTGCGCGGGCGTGAGCAGTACGGCCCCGGCGTCGACCGCGCCCAGTTCGGCGGTCCGCGCGCCGTCCGCGTCCACGGTCAGCGGCACCGTACGCAGCCCGGCGCCGGTGAGCAGCGAACGGTGGAAGGCCAGCCCGTACGACTCGACCGCCACCGCCCCGTCCAGCACCTCGCCGAAGATACGCAAGGCATGGGCGAAACCGGCACAGACGACGATCCGGTGGGGCGCGGTGCGTACACCACGGGCGCGGGCGAGATACTCGGTGAGCGCCGTCCGCAGCTCGACACGGCCCCGCGGATCACCCACGCCGAACGCGTCGTTGGGCGCGTCGTTGAACGCGCGGCGCGCCGAGGTCAGCCACGCGGACCGGGGGAACGCGGAGGCGTCCGGCGACGTCGGCATGAAGTCGTACGCCACCGCACGCGCCACCGGCACGGAAGGCCGGGCGCGCTCCTTGGCGACCGGCAGCGGTGTGGCACGCGACGCCACGTGGGTGCCCGAGCCCTGGCGCGCCGTGAGCCAGCCCTCGGCGACGAGTTCGGCGTACGCCTCGCCGACGGTGTTACGGGCGATGCCCAGGTCCACGGCGAGCGTGCGGTACGGCGGCAGCCGGGTACCCGGCGCCAGCCGGCCCGACGTGATGGCATCCCGCAGGGCCAGCATCAGCTGCTCCCGGCGCGACCCCCGTCCGCTCAGCTCCAGATGGAGATCCGCCCCCGCGCCCGCCTCAGCCGAATTGACCCCTCGAACCGCCATGGAAACGCACCCTACGCAAGGTCCGTCCGACGGCACGCGGCAGCGGACCTTGCCGACCCGGCAAGTTCTCTTGGCCCGCGCACCGCGACCGCCGAATGATGGTGAGCGGAAACGATCACCCCGAGGAGGACCCATGCCGGACCCCACCACGCCGCCCGCGGCAGCCACCCCCGTCACCCCGCCCGGCGCCGAACACCGCCTGGTGGACGTCCCCGGCGGCGGCCGGATCCACCTGGTGGAACAGGGCACCGGCCCCCTGGTCCTCATGGTCCACGGCTTCCCCGAGTCCTGGTACTCCTGGCGCCACCAGCTCCCCGCGCTCGCCGCCGCCGGATACCGCGCGGTGGCCGTCGACGTACGCGGCTACGGACGCTCCTCGAAGCCGTCGGCCGTCGAGGACTACCGGATGCTCGCCCATGTCGCCGACAACGTCGGAGTCGTCCACGCCCTCGGAGCCGAGACCGCGACGATCGTCGGCCACGACTGGGGATCGAACATCGCCGCCGACTCGGCGCTGCTGCGCCCGGACATCTTCACCGCGGCGGCGCTCCTCAGCGTCCCGTACGCGCCGCGCGGCGGCCCCCGCCCGACCGAGGCGTTCGCGCGCATCGGCGGCGACGAGGAGTTCTACGTCAGCTACTTCCAGACCCCCGGCCGCGCCGAGGCCGAGATCGAGCCCGACATCCGCGGCTGGCTGGCCGGCTTCTACACCGGGATCTCGGGGGACACGCTGCCGCCCGAGGGCGAGGGAAACCTCTTCTTCGTGCCGCCCGGCGGCAGACTCCGCGACCGGTTCCCCACCGGCCCGCTGCCCGCCTGGCTCTCGGCGGCCGACCTCGACCACTACGCGGGCGAGTTCGAGCGGACCGGACCGACCGGAGCACTCAACCGCTACCGCAACGTCGACCGCGACTGGGCGGACCTGGCCGCCTGGCACGGCGCCCCGCTCACCCAGCCCTCCCTCTTCATCGGCGGCGGTCTCGACGCCTCCCTCGCGTGGATGGCGGACGCCGTGAAGAACTTCCCCACCACCCTGCCCGGCCTGGTCTCCTCGCACATCATCGAAGGCTGCGGGCACTGGGTGCAGCAGGAGCGCGCCGACGAGGTCAACACTCTCCTGACCGAGTGGCTGAAGGCCCTGCCGACCCGCTGACCCCCCTCGGCGGGCGGTGACCGGCTCCGGGTGGTCCGGGCCGACGGGCCCGGACCACCCGAACGGCGGCATGTTCCCACCGCGCCGGGACCGAAGGGGGCGGGCCGCCCGGCGGGCCGGGAGAGGACCGCGCCGACGGGCGGGTGCGGGGCGCGGCGGGACGTTACCCACGGTCCGGGAGCGGTCGTCGACACGTCATCTCCGAAAGGGGACAGGCCGGGCAAAGCGGCGAGAATGAGCGAACCGAGCACGCTGATCAGTTCGATCAGGTCAAGGAGTGAAGTCAGTGGAGAACGCCGACGTCCGGCCGACCGGGCCCGCTCTGCCGACGGGCCGCGGCGACCTCAGTTACGGAGTCGCCCGTGCCCTGCGTGGCCGCCCCGGTTCCGGGACCCCTTTTCCGCCGTGCGGGACGGCCGACGACGCCGCCCCCTACGGCGAGGACCTGCACCTCGCGCTCTACCTCTGCTACGAACTGCACTACCGCGGTTTCTGCGGCGTCGACCCCGCCTGGGAGTGGGACCCCGCGCTGCTCGCCTTCCGCGCCGGACTCGAACGCCACTTCCTCGACGCGCTGCGCGCGGACACCAAACGCCGCACCGACATCGACGAGGCACTCGCCGACCTCCTGGTCGAGTCGCCGGACGGCGCGAGCGCGTCCCACTACCTGAGGGACGAGGGCGAGCTGTGGCATCTGCGGGAGTACGCCGCCCAGCGCTCCGTCTACCACCTGAAGGAGGCCGACCCGCACGCCTGGGTGATCCCCCGGCTCCGGGGCCGCGCCAAGGCGGCCATGGCCGCGGTCGAGTTCGCCGAATTCGGCGCGGGCCGGGCGGACCGCATGCACTCACGGCTCTACGCGGGCCTGATGACGGACCTCGGCCTGGACACGACGTACGGCCGGTACGTCGACATGGCGACGGGCGAGATGCTGGCGAGCGTCAACCTCATGTCGATGTTCGGCCTGCACCGTGCGCTCCGCGGCGCGCTGGTCGGACACTTCGCCGCCGGCGAGGTGGTCGCGTCCCCCACGTCCCGCCGGCTGGCCGAGGCGATGCGGCGCGTGGACGCGGGGGAGGCGGCCGTGCGCTTCTACGCCGAGCACGTGGCGGGCGACGCGGCCCACGAACAGCTCGTCCGCCACGAGGTCGTCGGCGGGCTGCTGGAGGAGGAACCCTGGCTGGAGACGGACGTGGCCTTCGGCATCGACGCGACGGCCGTCCTGGACGCGCGCCTCGCCGAGAAGCTGCTCCCCGCCTGGCGCGACGGCCTCTCCGGCCTGCGTACGCCCCTGTGAAACCGCTCCGGTGCGAATTCGCTCCGCGTGAATCCGCTCCGGCGTGAATCCGCTCCGGTCCCCCCGGCACCGTGAACGCTCCCGGCCCCGTCCCCTCAGCGATCACCGAAAGTGATCACCGGGGGACGGGGCCGGGCCGTTCACGAGTCGAGCGACCGCGCCGTCACCGGCGTGGTGAGCGCCTGCTGACCCCCACTGGCCAGCATCCGCACCTCGCCCCGGTCGCTGATCTCCGCGCGCACGATGCCGGTCTCGTCCTCGTAGACCGGAAAGCCGCCCGCCCCCGCCCTGGCGGTGCGCCGGACCGTCACCGCGTCCCGTTCGACGCCCTTGCGTGGGGCCGGGCTGGTCGGGTCGGCCGCCGGGGTGGGTTCCTCGAAGACCAGCTCGTAGCGTTCCGGATAAGCCATGGTGGGGGGCCTCCTCCCGCGATGGGCACCACCCCCCATGGTCACCCAGTCAGGGGAGGCGGGCGACTCCGGCGTAGACGGCGTTCTCCTCGCTCTCCGGCGCGGCCGTGTCCTTGTACCACTCGGGGCCGGTGACCAGTCCGGGCTCGACGAGGTCGAGACCGTCGAAGAACCGCGCCACCTCGTCACGGGTGCGGAAGCTCAGCTCGATCCCGCCCTTGCCGTAGGTCCCGGTGATCTGGGCCTTCAGCTCCTCGTGGAAGTCGAAGGTGCCGTGGGAGAGCATCAGATAGCTGCCGGGCGCGAGCGCGTCGAGAAGGGTGCGGGTGATCTCGTAGGGCCCCTGGCTGTCCGGGATGAAGTGCATCAGCGCGATGAGCGACACGGCCACGGGCCGGTCGAAGTCCAGGTGCCCGCGCGCGTGGTCGAGGATCGCCTCGGGCTCGCGCACGTCCGCCTGGATGTAGTCGGTCGCGCCCTCCACCGTGCTGAACAGCAGCGCCTCGGCGTGCCGGAGCACGATGGGGTCGTTGTCCGTGTAGACGACCCGGGCCTTCGGGTTGATCTCCTGGACGATCTGGTGGAGGTTCGGCGCGGTCGGGATGCCGGTGCCTATGTCGAGGAACTGGTCGACGCCCTGGCCGGCCAGCCACGCGGAGGCGCGGTGCATGAAGGCACGGTTCTGCCGGGCGCTGCGCTTCCCCAGTTCGGGCAACTGCTCACCGACCGCCCGGTCGACGGGGTAGTTGTCCTTGCCGCCCAGGAGCCAGTCGTACACCCGCGCCGGGTGCGGCCTGCCCGTGTCGACCTGGGACTTCGGCGAACCTGCGTTCATGACGTGCTCCGTTGACTGTCTGATCCGAAGAGGGGGTGGCGAGAACGAGGGGTACGGGCCGGGTTCCGGCCCGGTGCCGGATTCCGGCGGTCACAGCGCGTCGCGGAAGTCGGACAGCAGCTGCCTCGTACGCCCCGCCGACTCCGCGTGGGCCACCATCCGGTCCATGGCCTCCATGTGCTCGGAGACCTCCGCGTCCTCGTCGAGATAGAGCGCGCCGGTCAGATACTCGATGTAGACCATGTCCGGCACTTCGGGGATGCCGAAGCGGAACAGGACGAACGGGCTGTAGGTGCCGGGGTGATGGCCGGCGGTGAACTCGGCGATCTGCAGCGTCACGTTCGGCAGTTCGCTCGCTTCGAGCAGCCGGTCGATCTGTGCGCGCATCACGTCCGGCGACCCGACGTGCCGGCGCAGCACGGTCTCGTCCAGTACGGCCCAGAAGACGGGCGCGTCGGTACGGGTCAGCAGCGCCTGGCGCTCCATCCGCAGCGCGACCTGCCGTTCGATACGGGCGGAGCCGGCGAGCTGCTGACCCAGGGCCCCGGCGGTCAGGATGTGCCGCGCGTACTCCTCCGTCTGGAGCAGCCCCGGCACGAAGTGCGGCTCGTAGCAGCGCATGGTCGTCGCGGCCTCTTCGAGGCTGACGTAGCCGCTGAACCAGTCGGGGAGCACATCGTGGAACCGCTGCCACCAACCCGGTCTGTTGGCCTCGTCGGCCAGCCGCAGGAAGACGTCGATCTCCTCGTCCGGCACGTTGTACGCGGGAAGGAGGATCTGCAGATACGGGACTTTGAGCCCGACCTCCGCCATCTCCATCCGGCGGACGGTGGCGGCCGTGACCCGCAGCAACTGGCCGGACTGCTCGCGGGTGAGCCCCGCCTTCTCACGCAGCGCCAACAGCTGTCTGCTGAGCACGATCTGACCGATCGTCGGAGCCGACCGTGGCTCGCTCATTCCGCACCCCCGAGCACCACCGCAGCCATGGCGGACAGTCTGCCACAGCAACTCGCCCGTGTGGCAGGTCTGTTGATCTTTCCCGGTCTCCGGGCGGCCGGTGCGGCCGCCGTGCTCCGTGATCTCAAGTCCTCAGCTCGATCCAGGATCTTGGCCGTGTGGGCCGGACGGGCTCGCATACGCTCGTGCGTGCTGCCCTGGCCGAAAAGGTGCGGGCACGGGCGACAGCATGTCCCTCAGGAGCCCGTGCCACCAGAGGGCGGCACTCCGGTCGGGCCTGCCGGAGAGAATTCCACACGGCCATGACGGCCTCCGTGCCGCCGCGTTACGCGGGCGTCAATCCCGGATCGCCGGCCTTCGTGACGAACGAGGCCGCCCTGGTGAGCGCGGAGCCCGGCGTCGTCACGGCCGTCAGGGTGTTGAACGTGACCGTCGCGTGCTCCTGCGCGAGCGTGAACGTCGTATAGCCCCGGCGCCCGTTGTAGTACTTCATATGCGGATTCGCCGAGGTGAGGTTGGACCAGTTGGACGGCTTCTCCGCGCCGTCCATACCGCTGCTGACCGAGGTCGTGGCGATCTCCGTCCCCACGACACGGGACTTCGGGTCGTCGAAGTCCTCCTTCAGATCGAAGCCGTACCCCACGTGTACGTCTCCGGTCAGCACCATCAGATTGTCGAGACCGGCCGCCTTCGCACCGTCCAGAACCCGCTTGCGGGAGGCCGTGTACCCGTCCCACGCGTCCATCGACAGCTTGAAGTCCGACCCGGGCCTGTCACGGCGCTGGGCGAACGTCACCTGCTGCGCCAGCAGATTCCAGGTGGCGTTCGAGCTTTTCCAGCCGTCGATCAGCCACCGCTCCTGCGTCTCGCCGGTCATCGTGCGTCTGGGGTCCTTCGACTCCGGGCCCGGGACCTGCCAGTTGGCCCCCTGCACCTGGTTGGAGCGGTACTGCCGGGTGTCGAGGATGTCGAACTGCGCGAGCTGCCCGAAGTGCAGGCGGCGGTAGAGCTGCATGTCGGGGCCGTCCGGCTGCTGCGGGGTGCGCAGCGGCTGGTTCTCCCAGTACGCGCGGTAGGCGGCGGCCCTGCGGAGCAGGAACTCCTCCGGCGGGACGTCGTTCTCGGGGGTCTCGTCCGCGTAGTTGTTCTCGGTCTCGTGGTCGTCCCATGTGACGACGAAGGCGTGTGCGGCGTGCGCGGCCATCAGGTCCGGGTCGGACTTGTAGAGGCCGTAGCGCAGCCGATAGTCCTCCAGGGTCACCGTCTCCGCGTTGTAGTGCGCGGGGAGCTTGCGGTCGGTGTACTTCCGCGAGCCGCCCTCCGCCGTCACCGCGTACTCGTACAGGTAGTCGCCGAGGTGGACGACGACGTCGAGGTCCTCGGCCGCGAGGTGCTTGTACGCCGTGAAATAGCCGTGGTAGTAAGCCTGGCAGGACAGCGTGGCGAACTTGAGCCGGGTGATCAGGGCCCCGGCCGCGGGGGCGGTACGGGTGCGCCCGACCGGGCTGATCCATGTACCGACCCGGAAGCGGTAGAAGTAGAACCGGTCGGCCGACAGCCCCGGCACCTCGACGCGCACGCTGTGGTGGAACTCGGGGTGGGCGGTCGCGGTGCCACTCTTGACGATCACCGCGAACCGCTCGTCGTGGGCGACCTCCCACTCCACCTCGACCCGCTCGGCGGGCAGACCGCTGTCCGCCGTGTACGGCTCCGGTGCCAGCCGGGTCCAGAGCAGAGCCGTGTCGGGCAGCGGGTCACCCGAGGCGACGCCCAGCGTGAAGGGGTTCTCGGTGATGGCCCTGGGGTTGAGCCGGCGGGCGCTCGCCGCGCCGGCGGTCGGCATGTTCGCCGCGAAGGCGAGCACGGCCGCGGCGCCGGTGCGGGTGACGAACTGACGGCGATCGATACGGCGGGCGGCAGCGCGGAATTCCGGCAGATGATTTCCCATGGTGGGTACCTGTATGCCCTGTTATGCACGTTTGCTGACCCCGCATCAGAGTGATCTATTCCTCCTCCCGGTGTATCCGGTGCGGATCCCGGCATATCCGGGCGTGCAGGGCGCGCGTGTGGTCCACCTCCCGTACGGCACCGGTCAGCACGGCGCGCGCGGTGAGCCGCGTATCGGTGCTGGACGCGGCGAGCCGCAGCTCCAGCGCCCCCGGTTCCACGACGCGGCGCCCGCCGACCCCGGTGAAGGAGGCGAGGTCGGCGGGGACGGTGGCGCTGATCCTCGCCGACTCGCCCTGTTCCAGGGGCACCCGCAGATAGCCCACCAACCGCTGGACCGGCTGCACGACCGAGGCGACCGGATCGTGCAGATACAGCTGCACCACCTCGGTGCCCGGCCGGTCGCCGGTGTTGCGCACGGTGAACGACAGCCGCAGCTCACCGTCGGTCGGCGCGGCGCTGTCGGCCGTCAGCCCGGACCAGGCGAAGGAGGTGTACGCCAGCCCGTGCCCGAATCCGAACGCGGGCGTCGGATCGACGTTCGACGAGTCGCCCGCCCGCGCCAGCCGCGCCGCGAGATAGGTGGACGGCTGTCCGCCCGGCCGCCGGGGAACGCTCACCGGCAGCCGGCCCGAAGGCTCGACCCGGCCGCTCAGCACCCCCACGATCGCCCGCGCTCCCTCCTGCCCGGGGAAGAACGTCTGCACGATCGCCGCCGAGGCGTCCACGGCCCGGTCGCCCAGCGCGTACGGCCGTCCCGCGAGCAGCGTGATCACCACCGGCGTACCCGTGTCCAGCAGCGCGTCGAGCAACTGCTGCTGTACGCCCGGCAGAGCCAGCGACTCCGCGTCACAGCCCTCGCCGCTCGTACCCCGGCCGAAGAGGCCCGCCCGGTCGCCGAGAGCCGCGACGATCACATCCGCCCCGCGCACCGCCCGCAACGCGGCGGCGAACCCGTCGGTGAGGGGCGAGTCGATGCCACAGCCGGCCGCGGTGACGATCTCGCACCCGGGGAACTCCGACATCAACCCCTGCAGCAGGGTGGTCAGTTGCACCCCCGGTGGCACGTCGGGGTGCTGCGCCCCGACATGCACGGGGAAGGAGTAGCAGCCAAGGACCGCCGTGGGCGTGTCCGCCTGGGGGCCGACCACCGCGATCCGGGCGGGGCGCCCCAGTGGCAGGACCCCGTCGTTCCGCAGCAGGACCACCGACCGCTCCGCGAGGCGACGGGAGATCTCCCGGTGCGCCGCGGTGTCCAGGCTCACGGTGTCGCGCAGCCGGTGCGGCGCGTCGAGATCGGCGTCCGCGAGGGCCGGCGGCAGCGGGCTCCAGCCGGGGTCGAGCAGACCGAGCTGTGCCTTCTGCGTCAGCACCCGGCGCAGGGCCCGGTC
>NZ_JBHUZM010000139.1:0-19204 GCF_042667665.1 Streptomyces sp. NPDC057307
GAGGCGGGGGCCGCGGCATCGGCAGTGGGCTCAGACCTTGCGGTGGCGCGCCATACCGAACGAGAACAGGCCGAAGAGAACGAGGCCCAGCGCGACCAGCACGAGCAGCCAGGGACCGACCGGGGTGTCGGTGAACGAGCGCAGCGTGTCGTCGAAGCCCTTGGCCTTGTCGGGCTCGTAGTCGACTGCCGCCTTCACCACGAACCAGCCGATCGCCGCGAACAGCAGCCCACGCGCCAGACCGCCGCCGACCCCGGTCACGTCGAGGTACCGCTTCGCCTTGCGGGACATCTGCCCGAGCTTGAGGTGCTTGTGGTACGACCGCTTCGCGGCGCGCACCCCGATCCACAGGCCGGCGGCCAGGATCGCGACACCGGCGGCGCCGACGAGCCACTGGCCCGCGGGCAGTTCCATCGCCTTGGCCGTGATGTCCTGCGACTGCTGGTCGCCGGACGAGCCGCCCGTGTCACCGGCGGCGAAGCTGAGGACCGAGTAGGCCACGAAGCCGTAGAACACGAAACGTCCGGCCGACAGCAGCCGCTTGCTCGCTTTGCCTCCGTCGGGTCCCGCGGCGCCGAACAGCGCCTCGGACAGCCGCCACAGGGACATGCCGACGAGACCGATGCCCAGTGCCCACAGGACGAAGGAACCCATCGGCTTCTCGCCGATCTCGGCCAGCGCACCACCACGGTCGGCCTGCTTGCCGCCACCGCCGAAGGCGATCTGGAGCGCGAGCAGCCCGATCAGCAGATAGATCACGCCGCGCGCGGTGAATCCCCAGCGTGCCGCGGCGTCCATCGCCGAACTGTTCGCCGCCTGGCGGCCCTTGCTACGACCTCTGAGTGACATCGTCTGTACGTTCATGTGGCACCCTCCCCATCGTTCGTCGGGTGCCCCCGGTCAAGGCCCGGAAACTGGAGGGGGCTACGGCGCTCAGCTCCAGCCCGCCACGATGAGTGACAGTCCGGCCGTGAAGCCGGCACCCAACAGGGCCACGTACGCGCCGTAGTGGCGGCGGAAGCGGCGCAGCAGCAGACCGAGTACGGCGAAGGCCGCACCGACCGTCAGCGTCCGGGCGCCACGCGCCTGCGCGGACTCCGCGAGCCAGTGGGTCGCCGGCACGTCGGCACGGCCCGCCTCGGCGGCGTACACCTTGAACGGGATGCCGTTCCACGGCTGGTGCCGTACGGCCGACGCCGACTCGACGGCCAGCTCCTGCCGTACCTCCGCACGCATCCGGTCCGTCGTCAGGGGCGCGGGCAACTGGAGCCCCGTGTTCGCGAGTTGGAGGGCCAGCAGCCCACCCGCCAGGCTGCCCGCGAGCGCGGCGAAGGAGAGCCGCAGCGCCGCCCGGGGGACCGCGACGCAGACGACGCCCAGGAGCAGTTCGGGCATCAGCGGCCAGCTCAACGCCTCCGCGCAGGCCCAGACGAAGGCCAGCAGCAACCCCCGGCGCGAGGCGGCCACGGCGGCCACCCGGCGCCGTACGGGGGAGTCGGGCAGCGGCTCCGAAGCCGTACGGGCGTGCAGCGCCGCGACCGCCGCCCGCGCTTCCTCCGGCGTCGCCGACGGCGGCAGCGGCGCACCGATCCGTACCCGCACCAGCGACGAACGCAGCCGCCCGTGCTTGGGCAGCAGCCGGTCCGTCCCCGCGATGCCCACCGGTACGACCGGGACGCCCGCGCGCTCCGCGAGGACCAGGGCGCCACGGTGGAAGGCCCCGACCGCGCCGTCCGCCCCGCGCGTGCCCTCGGGGAACAGCACGACCGCGCGGCCGGCCCGCAGCCCCTCCGCCATGGACAGCAGATCGTCCATGCCGCCGCCGGTGCGCCGTACCGGAAACCCCGCGGCGAGCACCCGGCAGACACGCCGCCGCCACGGCGAGGCGAACCAGTAGTCGGCGGCCGCCCCGATGGCGGGCCGGTGCCGTGCGTCGAGCGCGGCCAGCAACGCGGCGGTGTCCGCGTGCGAGGAGTGGTTGGCCACAACCACGCACCCACGGGGCGGCAGTTGACCGTGCCGCCGCACGCCGCCGGTGACGGTGAGCACGACCCACCACAGGGCACGCCGCAGGACCGCGCCGAGCCGGGAGGGCGAGAGGGCGGGGGTCCGGCCCACGCCGGAGCCGCCGGAGCCGCCGGGACCCTTGGCGCCGACGGGGGCGGTACGACGCCCACGAGCGCGCCCCGGCCCACGGAACCGCCCCCGTGCCCCGCGCCCGCACCGCTCGTCCGACGGGCCGGCCGCGAACGCGACAACAGCAGCCGTGCCCGCCCCCGCGGCCCCCGCCACCGCGCGCCGCCGTCGGTACCCGACGACCGGCGCGCGGCGCCGCAGCCGTCGCGGCCTTCGCGGCGTCGAACCCGCCACCGTACGAGCGGAGATCCGTGCGGTCATGCCGTCACCACCATCGCGAGCAGGAGAGCCAGCAGCAAGGAGTCGATCCGGTCGAGCAGCCCACCGAAGCCCGGCAGCCAACTGCCCGCGTCCTTCACGCCCGCCTCCCGCTTGACCATGGATTCGAGCAGGTCGCCGAGTACACAGCCGGTCAGCACCGCCGCCCACAACAGCGGCGTGAACGCGCCGACGGCGGCCAGGACGAGGGCGGTCGCCCCCGCCGCGCCCAGCACCCCCGCCCACGTCTTGCTGGGGGAGAGCGGCGACAGCGGGCGCGCCAGAGCACCACGACGACCCAGCGCCGTACCGCCGCACCACGCCCCGACGTCGCCGAGCGCCACCGCCAGCCCGACCGCGACCGCCGTGTCCTCAAGCAGCACGAGTCCGCTGAGCGGCAGGGGAATCCACAACAGGGCGAAGACGGTGCGCGCGGAGCGGGTGAAGCCCCGCTCGTGGTCACCCGCCAGCAGCGCGGGCAGCGCCGCCGCCACGAGCAGCAGCGCCACCACCCTCAGGTCGACCGCCCGAAGGTCCACCGCGTCCGGCACCAGCCACGCCAGCGCCGGGAGCACGACGGCGGCCACGACCAGCACGGCGTGCTCCGCGCGCGGCAGCCCCGCCATCCGTACGTACTCGCCCACCGCCGTCACCCCGAGCGCCGTCGCGAGCGCGAACGCGCCCCCCGCGCCCAGGAACAGTGCCCCGAGGAACACCGGCGCGGCGATCGCCCACGTGCGCCACCGCTTGCGCAGCTCCGCCCGCATCGCGAGCCGTGACGGCAGCGTCGCCACCGCGATCCCGCTCACCCCGAGAGCACCGGCCACGAGCGGGACGGCGCGCCCCACGGCCTCGCCCGCGATCAGTACGCCGCTCATGCGAGCTTCCTCCAGACCCAGCCGAACCGGACGACCGCGGTGAGCGCCGAGCCCGCCGCGATCACGACGAGCACCGGCACCGCCCAGCCGGTCGCCGCGGCGACGACGACGAGCAGGCAGCGTTCGGTCTTACCGACGGGGCCACCGTTACGGCGCGGCGCGCCCGCCGCCGTACCCGCGAGGGACACCCACGAGGGGAGCGTCGCCGCCAGCCCCGCCACCGCGACCAGCCACAGCGGCGCCAGGGCGATGAAGCCGGCCAGGACGACCAAGTCGGAGACACGGTCCCCGAGTTCGTTGAGAACGGCACCGCGCCGGGTCGTCCGGCCGGTGTCCCGCGCCAGCGCCCCGTCGAGATTGGCGAAGGCCAGGCGGGCGGCGAGGAGGACGGCGACGGTGAGCGCGGCGAGCGGTCCGGCGGGCAGCCAGGCCACGGCGGCCGCCGCACCGGCCGCGCTGACGACACCCGCCGCGGTGACCGTGTCGGGCGACACCTCGCGACGGACGAGAGCGGCCCGGACTCCGGAGAGCCGGGACGCGTACCAGGGCTTCAGTGCGTAGAGGCCGTTCATGCCGCCAACTGTCGCGGCAGGCACGTTTTTTCGACATGGAGCAGGTACTCAACCGGGCACTGAGTACGTGCGCGGGCGCCCGGCCTGAAAGAGTGAGACGCATGTCAGACCCGCTGCGCACCGCCCATACCTTCGAACTCGACCCGGCGACCCTCGGCGAGATCCGCGACCTCCTGGACGTCGCCTTCGACGGGGCCTTCAGTGAGGAGGACTGGACGCACGGGCTCGGCGGCGTCCATGTCCTCGTACGGGACGGCACTGGCGCGCTCGTCGCACACGGCAGCGTGATCCAGCGCCGGTTGACGCACGCCGGGCGGTGGTACCGCGTGGGTTACGTCGAGGCGGTCGCCGTACGCGCGGACCGGCGCGGGGACGGGCTCGGCGGCCGGGTCCTGGAGGTACTGGAGCGGGTGATCGACCGGGCGTACGACGTCGGCGCGCTCTCCGCGTCCGAGAAGGGTGCCCGGCTCTACCGGTCACGTGGCTGGCACCTGTGGCAGGGCCGCGTCGAGGCGCTGAGCCCGGACGGGGTGGTGCGGCTGCCGGAGGAGGAGGGCACGACGTACCTCTGGCCGGTGCCCGGCAGCGAACTGCCGTCCGCCGACGACGCGTTGGTCTTCGACTGGCGTGACGGCGACGTGCTGTAGGCGGCGGCCCCGCCGCCCGTACCGGAGCCGTCAGTCGCCAAGCCGAGCCCCCGTCACGCCTCAGCCCTCGCCGCCCCGTTCCTTCGCCCCGCCCGGCGCCTCGTCCTCCGTGCCGTCGACCACGTCCTTCCGGACGCCGGACCGGGCCGCGATCCCGGCGGCGACGGCGACCGGGATCGCGATGGCCAGGTTGAACTCGACGGCCCCGGAGCCGTACAGGAACGCCAGGACGACCAGACTCACCACCGACACGATCAGCAGCGCGCGCGTCTTCCTGCCGAAGTAGAAGCTCCACCGCGGCGTTCCGGGCCCCGTGGCGACCGTCGCCGCCGGCCCCGCGCTCGCCGCCTTGGGTCGCTTGACGTACAGGTAGTAGGCCCACTGCCCGCACGGTTCCCAGCCGTCGGGGGCGAGTTCCGACTCCACGGCGTCGCGCTTGCGGTTGACCAGCTCCTCGCGCCGGTACTCCCAGCGCAGCGCGGCGCCGACGGTGCGGCGGCACACGAAGCGGCCGAAGGCGTCGAGGCGTTCGACCTCCCAGCCCTGGTCGCCGTAGACGTTCAGCAGCCTGCGGTCGTTGTAGATGTCGGTGGTCCACTTCCATGTCTCGGCGGTGGCCTCCGGCTCCTCGGGCCCGCCGCCGTCGCCCTCCCCGTCGCCACCACCCGCGAGCCGCGCGGCGAACTCCTCGACCGGACCGAACTCCTCCACGGCGGGGGAGCCCGTCTCGGCGAGGTACGCGGTGAGATCGGTGACGGTGACGGTCACCTCGCGCTCCGCCATGCCGCCCGCGCGCAGGACGGCGGCGAGTTCGTCGAAATAGCCGGACTCGACATGGCCGGACTCGACATGGCCGGGCTCGACATGGCCGGGCTCGACGTGGCCGGTGCCGGAGGAGCCGGACCGGACGTGGCGGGCCTCGGTGGTGCATCGCTCCGGGTCACTCATGACGCCCCCTCGGTGCGCAACATGTTCCGTACGGTGGTGTGGAACTCCAGCCAGTTCCCGCTCTCGGTGGCGAGCCCGCGCCGGCCCTCGTCCGTCAGCCGGTAGTAGCGCCGCCCGGGGCCGCGCTCGGCGGCGCGGAACTCCCCGACGACCAGTCCGGCCTCTTCGAGCCGGTTGAGCACGGGATAGAGCGTCCCGCCCTTGATGTCGCCGAGACCGGCGGTCGCGAGGGCCTTGGAGATCTCGTAGCCGTAACTCTCCCCGTCGGTGAGACAGGAGAGGACGAGGAGGTCGAGGACCCCCTTGAGCCAGCTGGATCTGCGGTCTGCTGCCATGCCTGTATTCCACCACCACCTAGATAGGAATACAACCTAGGTCGCTATGCCAGATCAAGGCTGCCGTCTCAGATAGTAGGAAGTCCGACTAACTGTGGAGACAGAACGGCCCGGCTCCCTTAGCTTTGTAGGAGCCGAACGACTCGCTCGATCCAGCGAACGGCGGACGTGAGCAATCGCCCTCACGCAGGCAACCCCTGCGGGCGTGCTCCCCGCCCATCCGGCGCCTCGCAGATGCCTCATACGGCCCCCCAGCCGTATGCCTCAGCTGTCTCAAGGAGTCGATCATCATGGCCGAGACGACAGTCCGCCGCGTCCGTCACCGCGTCCGCAGCAACGAGTCCGACCGCAAGAACGCCGCGGCGGCCCTCCAGCGTGCCCTCGACCGCAGGGACAACGGCGGCTCCACCGGCCACTGAGCCGGGGCGCCCCCCGACACCGCTGCCGTACGGTCGGGTACCCCCGCGCCCAACACGCGGCTGTCCGAATCGTGGACCGCGCGTGTCAGGCACTGGGACGCGCAGTAAGGTGCCCGTCATGTCTCGCAGCATCAACCTCGCAGTGATCCCCGGTGACGGCATCGGCCAGGAGGTCGTGGCCCAGGGCCTGAAGGTCCTCGGCTCCGTGCTCCCGCAAGATGTGAAGCTGGAGACCAAGGAGTACGACCTCGGCGCCCGGCGCTGGCTCCGCACCGGGGAGACCCTCCCCGACGCGGAGCTGACCGCGCTCAAGGCGCACGACGCGATCCTCCTCGGCGCCATCGGCGACCCGTCCGTGCCGTCCGGGGTCCTGGAACGAGGGCTGCTGCTGAAGCTGCGGTTCGCCTTCGACCACTATGTGAACCTGCGCCCGTCGAAGCTCTTCCCGAACCAGGCCACACCGCTGGCCGGCCGCCCGGACATCGACTTCGTCGTCGTCCGCGAGGGCACCGAGGGCCCCTACACGGGCAACGGTGGTTCCCTGCGCACCGATACGCCCGCCGAGGTGGCCACGGAGGTCAGCCTCAATACGGCGTACGGCGTGGAGCGTGTCGTGCGCGACGCGTACGAGCGTGCCAACTCCCGCCCCCGCAAGAAGCTGACGCTGGTCCACAAGAACAACGTCCTCGTCTACGCGGGCCACCTCTGGAAGAGGATCTTCGACCGGGTCGGCCAGGAGTACCCCGACGTCTCCACCGACTATCTGCACGTCGACGCCGCGACGATCTTCTTCGTCACCCAGCCCGACCGCTTCGACGTGATCGTCACCGACAACCTCTTCGGCGACATCCTCACCGACCTCGCCGCTGCCGTGACCGGCGGCATCGGCCTGGCGGCCTCCGCGAACATCAACCCCGACCGGGCGTTCCCGTCCATGTTCGAGCCCGTCCACGGCTCGGCCCCGGACATCGCGGGCCAGGGGAAGGCCGACCCCACGGCCACGATCCTCTCGGTCGCACTGCTGCTGCGGCACCTGGGCTTCGACGCCGAGGCCGCCCGCATCGAGGAGGCCGTCGCGGCCGACCTCGCGGAGCGCGGCAGTGCGCCCCGTACGACCGACGAGATCGGTGACGCGCTCGTCGTACGAGTAGCGAGCTGACCCGCCGACGACTCTCACAGCCGCCGGGTCACAGCACCCGGCGGCTGTGCTTTGCGGCCGCCGGGTGTCACCATCATCCGTAGGGCCGCATTCACCCCGTTTCATGCCCCGTCCCGCCACGCGCGATAATCGGCGTGGGCCGCGGCATGAGGGAAAGCTCGGACGTCCTAGTACCTGTAGCGGCGTGAGCGCGGTCCGTCACACACAACCGGTGAAGGACAAGAACTCATGACCACGCCCACGACACCGTTGCCCACTCTGGCGCTCAAGCCCTCGTCGAATCCGCTGTCCGACGCGCAGCGCGAGGCGATCCTGGCCGCTCCCGGCTTCGGCCGCCACTTCACCGACAACATGGTGACCATCAGGTGGACGGAGGGCCGGGGCTGGCACGACGCGCAGCTCGTCCCGTACGGCCCCCTCTCGCTCGACCCGGCCAACATGACGCTGCACTACGCGCAGGAGATCTTCGAAGGGCTGAAGGCTTACCGCCGCCCCGACGGCACCGTCGCCACCTTCCGGCCCGAGGCCAACGCCCGGCGCTTCCAGGTCTCCGCCCGCCGGCTGGCGATGCCCGAGCTGCCGGTCGAGACGTTCATCGAGGCGTGCGACGCGCTGGTCCAGCAGGACGAGGCGTGGGTGCCGCCGCACGGCGGCGAGGCGTCGCTGTATCTGCGGCCGTTCATGATCGCGGCCGAGGTGGGCCTGGGGGTGCGGCCCGCGAACGAGTACCTGTTCCTGGTCATCGCCTCCCCGGCCGGCGCGTACTTCCCCGGCGGCGTGAAGCCCGTCTCCATCTGGCTCTCCGAGAACCGGGTGCGCGCCGTTCCCGGCGGCATGGGCGACGCCAAGACCGGCGGCAACTACGCGGCGTCGCTGCTCGCGCAGGCCGAGGCGGCGGCGGAGGGCTGCGACCAGGTCGCGTACCTGGACGCCGTCGAGCACAAGTGGGTCGAGGAACTGGGCGGGATGAACCTGTACTTCGTGTACGGGGACAAGATCGTCACGCCCGAACTGACCGGCTCGCTGCTCGCCGGCATCACCCGTGACTCGCTGCTGAAGCTGGCCGGCGACCTCGGCTACACGTCGCAGGAGCGCCGTATCTCCATCGACGAGTGGCGCGGTGACACCGAGAACGACACCCTCACCGAGGTCTTCGCGTGCGGTACGGCCGCCGTCATCACCCCGGTCGGCCTCGTCAGGTCCGCGGGCGGGGAGTGGACGCACTCGGGCGGGGAGTCCGGTGAAGTGACGTCGAGGCTGCGCGCGGCGCTGCTGGACATCCAGACGGGGCGGGCCGAGGACGTCCACGGGTGGATGCACCAGGTGGGCTGAGGCGCACGGCTGGCACTTCCGGCTCGTAGTTCCGGCCGGTGACCCGCTGGGTGCCGATCCGGACCACGACGTCACGCTCGGCACGACCGCTGGTGGCGGGCGCGGCACCAGCGGTCGTACCACGACCCCGCCACCGTGGCGCCGGACGAGCGGCAGGGCAGCCGCGCGTACACGAACGCGGTGGTGCTCGCCCGCAGCGACCGACTGCGCAGGCTCGCCGCGGTCGTTCCGCTCTTCCCGGACGACTGGTTCGAGGCGTCGGTCTTTAGCGACTGCGCCGTGAGTCTGACGCCCGACGAGCTCAACGAGATGAAGCGCGAGCTGGTGGGCGTGATCGACAAGTACCGAACACGTCGCGGGAGTTCGGAGAAGGAGGGGCGGGCGGAGAAGCGGGCGGAGGGGGCCGCGCAGGTGTCCGTGCGGCTCCAGATGTTCCCCCGGCTGTGATACCCGGGGCCGTCTCGCCCGCGCCCGCGCGGCCCGCCTACCGCGACCCGAACGTCCTGCGCCGGCTCGGCGTCATCCGCCTCCTCGGGGCGGGCACCGGTCTGCTCGTTCGCTCCGTGCGCACGGCAACTCTCACTGTGTGACCCGGCGGCGACCCCGCGTGCCCGCATCGGGTACAACGGACGAGTGACACCCACCGCACGCCGCCGCAACGCGGCTCCGCCCCGCGAGGCCGTGCTCGCCGCCGCCATGGACACCATCGCCGGGCACGGGCTCGACGGCCTCACCATGGCCGGGCTCGGACGTGACGTCGGGATGAGCAGCGGTCACCTCCTCTACTACTTCCGTACGAAGGACGAGCTGCTGCTCCAGACCCTGGAGTGGAGCGAGTCGCAACGCGGCGCCGTACGCAGGGGTTTGCTGTCCCGGCAGGCCACGGTGCGGGAGCGACTGGACGCGTACGTCGATCTCTACGTCCCGGCGGGCCACCGCGATCCGCACTGGACGCTGTGGCTGGAGGTCTGGAACCGCTCGCAGGACGCCGCCGACGAGGTCCGCGCCCGGCAGGCGGCGATAGAGCGCGCCTGGCACCGGGACCTGGTGGCGCTGCTCGCCGAGGGAATCTCGCGCGGCGAGCTGCGGGCCGTCGACCCGGACCGGTTCGCCGCCCGGCTGCGCGCGCTGCTCGACGGCTTCAGCGTCCATGTGGTGGTCGGGATACCGGGCGCCGGACGGGCCCAAGTCCTGCCACATGTTCGCGAGTTCATCAAGGAGTCACTGCTCTGAACCGACCTGCGGACGGTCGAGGGCGTGTCTTGGTTGTACGCCTTCGGGCCGATTGACCGTGGGCGGGTGGATGCGATTGCATCCCAGATGTCCTCGGCGCCGGACCGGTCACGACCGTCATGGGAGCGATCCCACCGCGGGCGTGATGTGCGCCGGGGGCTCCGTACGTCGTCAACAGGGGGAACCACCAGTGAAGTTCACCGCCCGTACCCGTACCGCCCTGGGCGCGGCCGTCTCGGTCGTCGCCGCCGTCGTCACCGCGACCGCCGCCCCGGCCGTCGCCGCCCCGTCGGGGCCCGCCACGCACCCGCCGGCGGCGCCCGTCACGGCGCCCGTCACGGAGCGCGTCAGCGTCGCGCCCGACGGCTCCCAGGCCGACGGCTCGTCCGGCGACCCCGCCGTGAACGCCGACGGCACCGTCGTAGCCTTCGTCTCCGACGCCGCCAACCTCGTGCCGGGCGACACCCCGGGCACCCGGGACGTGTTCGTACGCGACGGGGCGGACAGCCCCCTGCTCCGTGTCACCGACGGCGCGGGCAGCCCGTCGTCACCCGCGCTCAGCCCGGCCGGCGACCACCTCACGTACACCACCTACGATCCCGCCGCGGCCGGGTCGTACGCACTGCGCGTGTACGACCTGCGGACGGGCGTCACCGAGACCCTGGCGCCGACCCTCGACGACGGCTACGCCGCCTCGTACGGCGCGGCGGTGATCAGCGAGGACGGCCGCACCGTCGCCTTCGACGCCCGCCCCACGGGCGCGACGCCCCCGGCCGCCGACGACGGCTCGCGCGTCTACGCCCTCGACCGCGGGACGGGCACCGCCGAGCGGATCAGCCACTCGCCGGACTCCACGAACGGCGCGCGCGGCTGCACGGTGGGATCCATCAGCGCCGACGGTACGAAGGTCGCCTACCAGGACGCGTACACGAACGGGCCCCGTGGCGACGACTGGGGCGACATCCACGTCCACGACCGGACCACCGGTGGGACGACGCACGCCGACGCCACGTACGACGGCACCGCCGCCGACAAGGCGTCCACCGAGCCCCTTCTCAGCGCCGACGGCTCGACCGTCGTCTTCAACTCCTACGCCACCGACCTGGTCCCGGGCACCGACCCCAACCGCGGTTGGAACCCCTTCGTGCGCGACCTGCGCACCGGCACGCTGACCCGCGTCGACGGGGCGGACCCGGCCTCGGTCACGGCGGCGACCGGCATCTCGGCGGACGGCTCGAAGCTCCTGTACTCGGCGTACGCCGCCGGTGTGGACGGCCACTGGGTCCGCGACCTGGCCGGCGGCGGCGACACTCTGGCGACGCCGGGAGCCGACGGTTCGCCGCGGGGTGCCGCGTCCTCGGCGCTCAGCGCCGACGGCGCCACGGTCGCCTTCGCCGGCTACGACGACGGCGCGTTCGTACCGGGGGACACCAACGGCGAGCAGGACGTCTTCGTACGCCGCCCGCACTGACACCGGACGCCGCCCGCAGTGACTCCGGGGCCGGGGGCCCCGGCAGCCCCGTCTCACCTCACCCGCACCGCCCGCATCGTGAGACGGGGCTTCCACCGGGGTGCAAACGTGCCACACTGCTTCCGTGTTCTCGTTCGCCATGATTATGGGCAGCAGGCGCGCCGGTCCGCAGTGACCGCCACGTACCACCACGTACGGAGCGGCCATCTCGCCCCCAGACCCGCGCGCAGACCTCTCGCACCCGCGAGGGGTTTTTTCGTTTTCCGGCCCCACCCCGGCCGAAACGGGACGCACGCGAAGACAGGGCAGTGGAGCCAGACCCTCCATCACTCGACAGGAGTCACAGAGTCATGACCACAGATTCAACGGTCACCGACGCCGACGACAGTTTCCATGTCTTCGACACCACGCTGCGCGACGGGGCCCAGCGTGAAGGCATCAATCTGACGGTCGCCGACAAGCTGACCATCGCGCGGCACCTGGACGACTTCGGGGTGGGGTTCGTCGAGGGCGGCTGGCCGGGCGCCAACCCGCGGGACACCGAGTTCTTCGCCCGCGCCCGGAGCGAGATCGACTTCAAGCACGCCAAACTCGTCGCCTTCGGCGCCACACGCCGTCCCGGCGCCCGCGCCGCCGACGACCCGCAGGTCGGGGCGCTGCTCGAATCCGGCGCCCCGGTGATCACGCTCGTCGCCAAGTCGCACGACCGGCACGTCGAACTCGCGCTCCGTACGACGCTCGAAGAGAACCTGGCGATGGTCGCCGACACCGTCTCCCACCTGCGCGAACAGGGCAGGCGCGTCTTCGTCGACTGCGAGCACTTCTTCGACGGCTACCGCGCCAACCCCGAGTACGCCAAGTCCGTCGTCCGGGCCGCCGCCGAGGCCGGCGCGGACGTCGTCATCCTCTGCGACACCAACGGCGGCATGCTGCCCGCCCAGATCCAGGCCGTGGTCGCCACCGTGCTCGCCGACACCGGCGCCCGGCTCGGCATCCACGCCCAGGACGACACCGGCTGCGCCGTCGCCAACACCCTCGCCGCCGTGGACGCGGGCGCCACGCACGTGCAGTGCACCGCGAACGGCTACGGCGAGCGCGTCGGCAACGCGAACCTCTTCCCCGTCGTCGCCGCGCTGGAGCTGAAGTACGGCAAGCGGGTCCTGCCCCCGGGCGCGCTGGCCGAGATGACCCGCATCTCGCACGCCATCGCCGAGGTGGTCAATCTGACACCCTCCACCCACCAGCCGTACGTCGGCGTCTCCGCCTTCGCGCACAAGGCCGGACTGCACGCCTCGGCGATCAAGGTCGACCCCGACCTCTACCAGCACATCGACCCCCAGCAGGTCGGCAACACCATGCGGATGCTCGTCTCCGACATGGCGGGACGCGCCTCGATCGAGCTCAAGGGCAAGGAACTGGGCATCGACCTCGGCGACGACCGCGATCTGGTCGGCCGCGTCGTCGGCCGGGTCAAGGAGCGCGAACTCAAGGGCTACACGTACGAGGCCGCCGACGCCTCCTTCGAACTGCTGCTGCGCGAGGAGGCCGAGGGCAGGGCGCGGAGCTACTTCCGTACGGAGTCGTGGCGCGCGATCGTCGAGGACCGCCCGGACGGCTCGCACGCCAACGAGGCGACCGTGAAGCTGTGGGCCAAGGGCGAGCGCATCGTCGCCACCGCGGAGGGCAACGGCCCCGTCAACGCGCTGGACCGCGCCATGCGGGTCGGCCTGGAGCGCATCTACCCGCAGCTGGCCAAGTTGGAGCTGGTGGACTACAAGGTCCGCATCCTGGAGGGCAAGCACGGCACGGAGTCCACGACGCGCGTGCTGATCACCACGGGGGACGGGGCGGCGGAGTGGTCGACGGTGGGCGTCGGCGAGAACGTGATCGCCGCTTCGTGGCAGGCCCTGGAGGACGCGTACACCTACGGGCTGCTGAGGGCCGGGGTCGAGCCGGCCGAGTAGCGGCCGAGGTCGCGCGTACGTACGGGGTGCCGGTGACCGGACCGGCCACCGACACCCCGTACGCGGAAGAGACAGGCCACCGGCCAGTCCACGGACCGGCCGACGGACCTACGCCTGGAGCCGCCACTTCTGGTTGGCCGCCCCGGTACAGCTCCACAGCTGCGCCTTCGCCCCGTTCGCCGACGAATTCCCCGTGATGTCGAGGCACTTGTCGGCCGGAGCGTTCACCAGATCACCGCTGCCGGACTCGTGTCTCCACTGTTGCGCCCCGGAACCGTTGCAGTCGTACAGCTGCACCTTCGCTCCGTTCGCGGTCGACGCGGCCGCGACGTCCAGGCACTTGCCGAGCGTGCGCACCGTCCCGTCGCCACCGATCGTCCAGCGCTGCGCCGCCGAGCCGTTGCAGTCCCAGAGCTGGATGGCCGTACCGTTGGCGCTGCTCCCGCCGGCCACGTCGAGGCACTTGCCGCCGAGACCGTTCAGGGTCCCCGCGGTGCCGCCGCTGTCGCCGGACTGGCCGCCGGACCAGGTGAAGGTGGCCGACGTCTTGCCGGGCAGCGAGTAACTGAAGTTCTGGCCGCCCCAGTTGACCCGGATCTCGCGGGCCTGCGACGCCTCGTTGTACGCGATCAGCGCCTTGGAGCCGTTCGGGTTCTGCCAGGCCACGTTGGGCACGGTGGTGCTGGCGGAAGACTCGATACGGTGCGCGCCCGGCGTCACGAACTTGGTGAGGTGCCCCATCGTGTAGTACTCGATGTTGTACTTCACCTGACCGGCCTGGGAACCGCCGTTGTTGACGGTGATCAGCCCGTCGCAGGTGCCGCAGCCGCCGTTGTGCGGACCCCGGTTCTGGTCCACGGCCAGGGACCACTTGGTCACCGACTTCGCCCAGTTACGGGTGTAGTTGATGATGTTGGACATGTCCTCGGTCTGCTGGTTGCCGATCCAGGTGCCGCCGGAGTGCTCGGTCTGGAAGGCGTCCAGCTGCGGGTACTGGTTGTGCACCTGCGTCTGCTTGTTGACGTCGCCGCCGTAGCCGTGCCAGGCGATGCCGCCGAAGTTGGGGTGGTTGCGGATCGCCGCGTCGTTCACGGTCTCCGCCGCGTACGCGTCGTAGGTGTCCCAGTTCCAGTCGTGCGCCATGACCTTGGTGGGCAGGCCCGCCGCCTGGAGTCCGGGCAGCAGTTCGGCCTTCGTGAAGTACGCGAGCCCCGAGGCGTTCCAGCTCATGGACGGGTACGACGAGCAGCAGGTCGGCTCGTTCTGCGCCGAGACGTAGTCGATCGGGATGCCCTGGTCGCGGTACGCCTGCAGGTACTTGACGAAGTAGTCGGCGTAGACGCCGTAGTTCTCCGCCTTCAGCCAGCCGCCGTTCAGCTGGCCGTTGTCCTTCATCCAGGCCGGGGCGGTCCAGGGCGACGCCATCGTCGTGAGCGCCGGGTTGAGCTGCTTCGCCTGCTTCGTCAGCGGCAGCACGTCCTGGAGATCATGTGCGATCGAGAACTCCGACAGGTCCGGGTCGGTCTGGCCGGCCGGCATGTCGTCGAAGGTGTAGCCGAACCGCGCGAGGTCCGAGCCGCCCAGCGGGTTACGGATGAACGACAGCCCGATGCCGTCGGCCGGCGAGAACAGCTTGCGCATCGTGTCGTCGCGGGTCGCCTGGGAGAGCGCCCCGCTGCCCTTCATCAGCCAGGCGGCCGTGTCCGTGAACGAGGCGCCGCCGCCGGTGAAGGTCTGGTACTTGGTGTTCTCGTTGACGGTGACGTTCGTGCCGCTGCCGCCGTTGCCCGGCTGGAAGTTGACGGGCGTCTGCGGCTGGAGGCCACGGGTCACGGTACGGCCGCCGCCGTCGCTGGTGGTCGTCAGCCAGATGTTCACCTGCTCGCCGGCGGCCTGCGCCGTACCTGCGGAGACGCCGGTGAGGCCGGCCGTCGTGAGTACGCCGACGAGGAGCATCCTCGTCAGCCGTCTGCGGGTGCCACTCGGTCTGATCATGGGGCGCTGCCCTTCTTGACAGAGGGGTGGGGGGTCTTCCATGGATCGCCAGGCGAGCGTGAACTCTGTTGTGAACTCCAGTCAAGGGCTTGAACATTCAGAACCTGAACGCATAACGCCCTCCTGGTCCTCAGGAGTCGCCTCCCGAGTAATTTCGGTGTGAAGTCTTGACGACTTTGGTCTGGACCGGTTAACTCACCGCTCAAATTGGAACCGGTTCCGGTACCGGTACCGGAACCGGTTCCAGCCCACGATTCGGAGGCCCTCCGATGCGCGTCACCATTGCCGATGTCGCCCGCGCGGCCGGTGTCAGCAAGACGACCGTGTCCCGGGTTATCAACACCAAGGGTGAGGTCGACGGTGGAACGGCCGCCAGGGTCCGCGCCGTCATCGCATCTCTTGGATACGTGCCCAGTTCGGGCGCCGTCGGACTGGCCCGCGGCAACAGCCGTACGGTCGGGATGCTGGTGCCCTCGCTGACCTGGCCGTGGATGGGCGAGGTCCTGCAGGGCGTCGTCGACACGGTGGAGGCCGCCGGCTACGGCCTGCTGCTCTTCACCTTCAACCGCGGCGCGGACTCGGTCGAGCGCTTCACCACCCAGGTCTCCGCGCGGGCCTTCGACGGACTGCTCGTCGTCGAACCCGAGAACACGCTCGACAAGATCATCGCTCTCAGTCACAAGGGTCTGCCGGTCGTGCTGATCGACGATCGCGGCAGCCGCCCCGACGAATTCCCCTCCGTCGTGACCACCAATCACGAAGGAGGTGCGTCCGCCGCCCGCCACCTGCTGGCCGACGGACGCAGCAGACCGCTGGTCATCACGGGGCCGGAGCAGTTCGGCTGCGTACGCGACCGGCTCGGCGGCTTCCGCGAGATCCTCCCGACCGACCTGGTCGCGGTGGGGGACTTCACGGAGCTGTCCGGACGCCTCGCCGTCGAGCAACTCCTCGTCGCCGGGACGCCGTTCGACTCCGTCTTCGCGCACAACGACATCAGCGCCGCAGGCGCGCTGCGGGCGTTGCGCGCGGCGGGGCGGTCGGTGCCGGACGACATCGCCGTGGTCGGGTTCGACGACATCCCGATGGCCCAGCACACCGAACCGCCCCTGACGACCGTCCGCCAGCCCACCCGGCGGATGGGGGAGACGGCGGCGCGGATGCTGCTCGGGCACCTGGGAGGGACGACCGCGCAGGAGACGGTCGTTCTCCCGACGGAGTTGGTCGTACGGCAGTCGGCACCGCTGGCGGTGGCGAACTCCGCGCCGGTCGCGAGTCCGTCCGCCGTCGTTCCCGCCGACTCCGTGTCCGCGTGACACGGGTATCCGTGAGCACCACCCGATAGCACCTGAACCGTCCGCACCACCTGATACAGCGTCAGAACGGCACAGTCGCAAGGCCGCACAGCCGCAGAGACGATCAGAACGGCACAGCCGCAAGCCCGCACAGCCGCAGAACCGATACGCCAGCACACGCACACGCACACGCACACCCGCACCCGCACACAGCACCTGGTATCGCACCACACCCGGTCCTCAGGCCCCAGTTCCACGGGCCCGCCGTCCCACAGAGCTGCATTCCCTTTCTGGAGTCGCCATGTCCGCACACCGCAAGCTCCGGGCGCTGGCCGCCGCCACCGTCGTGGCCGCGCTCGCCGCCGGATGTTCCTCGGCCAACTCGGATGCCAACCGGTCATCAGGCGGCGCCTCCGGCGTCCTCACCATCGGTATGCCGAACGGCCCGCAGACCAACAACAGCAACCCGTTCCTCGGCACGTCCGCCGGTGCGTCGCTCGGCTACCGCTACATGATCTACGAGCCCCTGGTGATGACGAACCAGATCCGCCCCAGCGAGAAGGGCAAGCCCTGGCTGGCGAGCGACTGGAAGTGGGAGGCGAACTTCACCAAGGTCACCTTCACCATCGACGACCGGGCGAAGTGGTCGGACGGCAAGAAGCTGACCGCCGAGGACGTGGCGTTCACCTTCGGGCTGATCAAGAAGTTCCCGGCGCTCAACGGCAACGGCGTGCCCTACGACGGCATAACCGTGGAGGGCGGCAAGGTCGTCCTCACCTTCAAGGACTCGCAGTTCGTCAACCAGAACAAGATCGCCACGACGTTCATCGTCCCCAAGCACATCTGGGAGACGGTCAAGGACCCGGCGACCTGGCCCAACCGCAAGCCGCTCGGCTCGGGGCCGTACAAGCTCAAGACGTTCACGCCGCAGACCACCACGCTCGACACGACGTCCTCCTACTGGAAGGGCAAGACGCAGGTGAAGGAGCTCCGCTTCACCTCGTACAACGACAACAGCGCGCAGACCACCGCACTCGCCAACGGCAAGGCCGAGTGGTCGTTCGTGTTCATGCCGAACTACAAGCAGCTGTACGTCGCCAAGGACCCCAAGAACAACAAGCTCTGGTTCCCCTCCGGACTCGGCATCCACGGCCTGTGGTTCAACACCACCAAGGGCCCGCTCGGTGACCCGGCGCTCCGCAAGGCCATGGCCATGGTGATCGACCGCAAGGCGATCCACGTCCAGGCGCAGGCCACGCTCTACCCGGAGATCACCAACCCGACCGGTATCCCGCTGCCCGCCGGTGAGTCCTTCCTCGCCCCCGAGTACAAGGGCGCCACGATCAAGCCCGACGTCGCCGGCGCGAAGAAGCTGCTGGACGAGGCGGGTTACACGCTCGACGGCAGTGTCCTGAAGGACCCGGACGGCAAGGCCGTGAAGCTGACCTTCACCGACCCCGCCGGCTGGAACGACTACATCACCGGTCTGTCCATCATCAAGGACAACATCAAGCCCCTGGGCATCGAGGCGAAGGTCAAGACGCAGACCGCCGAGGCGTGGACCTCCGACGTCGGCAACGGCAACTTCGACGCCACGCTGCACTGGACCAACTCCGGTGCCACGCCGTACGACATGTACCAGAACATCATGGACGGCGCGCTGCTCCAGCCCATCGGCAAGAACGCGCCGCTCGGCAACTTCGGCCGGTTCGACAGCCCCGAGGCGACCAAGGCGCTGAAGGAGTACGCGAACGCGACGGAGGACTCGGCGCGCACCACGGCGCTGAACACCATCCAGAAGATCATGGTCGACGAGGTCCCGATGATCCCGACGGCGGCGGCACCCATCGGTGCGGAGTACTCCACCAAGAACTGGGTGGGCTGGCCGACGGAGGCCGACCCGTACGGCCCGCCGCAGCCGACCCAGCCCAACGCGCTGGATGTCGTTCTGCACCTCAAGCCCGCGAAGTGACGAGGCCGGCCGATGACCAACCATGACCGTGACCCCGCCGAGAGCGGCGCCACTCACGACAGCGACATCGTGCTCGAAGCGCGCGGCGTCACCAAGCACTTCCCCGTCAGACGGACCGTGGGCGACATCGTCGCCCGTCGGCGCCGTACCGTCCACGCCGTGGACGACGTCTCGCTGCGTCTGCGGCGTGGCAGCGTCACGGCGCTGGTCGGCGAGTCGGGGTCGGGCAAGTCGACGGTGGCCCGGCTGCTGTCACAGCTGTATCCCCTCACCGACGGCGAGATACGGCTCGGCGGCACCCCGGTCAAGGCTGGTCGCGGCCGGTCCTTCCGGGCGTACGTGAAACAGGTCCAGCTGATCTTCCAGGACCCGTTCGCCTCGCTCAATCCCGTGCACACGGTGCGCTACCACCTCACCCGCTCGCTGAAGATCCACGGCAAGCAGGCCACCGAGGCGGAGGCGTGCGAACTGCTGGAACGGGTCCAACTGCTGCCACCTCTTCAGTACTTGGACAAATTCCCGCACGAGCTGTCCGGCGGCCAGCGCCAGCGGGTCTGGGTCGCCATGGTGCTGGCGCAGGAGACCCCGTACCC
>NZ_JBHUZM010000140.1:0-18965 GCF_042667665.1 Streptomyces sp. NPDC057307
CTCGTCATGAGGCCGGGGCCCTCCTGCGGCGACCTGTTCCGGGTACGGCGCCTCGGAACAGATGCCGCGTCAGGGGAACCGCACCACGACCGTCAGGGGAACTGCACCACGACCGAGGGGATGGTCGACGTCCCGGACGTGGGTTCGCCGATGTCGTTGATCACCCGCTCGTACTGGCCCTGTCCGCCGAGCGAGACCACCAGCAGATGGTGGAACTTCACGCCCGGTTTGACCGGTGCCTGGAAACCGTTGTGCTGCTGGATCGTGGGATCGACGTTGTAGTAGCAGTAACTGCCCATCCCCCAGCCCTCGTGCTGTTCGACCGAGTCGTCGACCCGGTAGGCGGCGTAGCCCTTGGTGTCGCCGTTCTGGATGGCCGCCTGGTTGGGCGCGTCGTACGCCTTCTCGTTCTGGAAGAAGATCGTCCGGCCGCGTTCGCCGTACCACTCGACGTCGTACTTGTTGAAGTGTTCGACGAACAGGCCGGTGGCCAGGACGTCGTCACCGTTCACTCGTACGCCGAAGTCGGCTCTGTTGGTCTCCCAGCCGACCCCGTCACCGTGGTCCGCCCGCCACACCCAGGTGTGGTCGATGATGGTGTCGTCGCTGTTGACGACCATGCTGGTGGTCGCCTTGCCCGGACCGGCTCCGCCGATGCGGATGAAGACGTCCTGGACGGTGGTCGGATTGGCGGCGTGGTCGGCCGACGATCCCTCGGGCCCGATCTCCAGCAGCGTCTCGGAGTTGACCGGTCCGGCGTCGATCAGGAAGCCGGCCAGTTTCACCCCGTCCACGTCGGCGACCTTCATCGCCGTCACCCCGTTGTCCGGGATGACGGTGGCGAGTCCGAGACCCAGGACGACGGTGTTCGCCCGGTTCACATTGATCGTCTCGTCCACGTGGTAGACGCCGGGCGTGAACAGCAGGTTGAGGCCCTGGTCGAGCGCGGCGTTGATGGTCTGGGCCGTCGCGCCCGGCTTGACCACGTAGAACTGGTTCAGGTCGATCGACGAGCCCGCGGGCGCGCCGCTGTCCCAGGTCACCCCGCGCGCGTTGGTGCGCTTCTCGGGGACGAACACCTTGTAGGTGTCGCCGTCCAGATAGAGGAACGGCTTCTCGCGGGAGGTGGGGGTGGTCTCCAGCGTGGTGTACGGCGGGTCCGGGAAGGACTGCGCGGGCGCGCCCTCCACACCGGAGAACGTCATGTTCCACACGGCGTTCTGCCAGCCGCCGACCGAGCTGTCGCGGGTGTACCACTGCTGCTGGGAGTACGGCCCCACGGTGCCGTCGATCTTGCTGTCGGCGATGTAGCCGCCGCTGGCCCAGCCGTAACCGTCGGGAGCGAGGTTCAGCCCGCCCTTGACGTGCATACGGCGGAACGGCGCGGCCTGCGAGACGGCCCAGCGGTTCGTCCCGTTCACCGGGTTGAGCGACAGGTTCTCGGCCGAACGCCAGAAGTTCTGGGTCGCGTTGCCGTTGAACCAGCCGGCGTCCACGGTCACGTCGCCGTTGATGTTCACGTCGTCGGGCGAGAGCCCGAGACCCGACACCGAGGTGTAGAAGCCGAGTTGGGCGTTGAGCCCGTTGTACGTCCCCGGCTTGAACAGGAACTGGTAGCGGCCGGAGCCGAACTGGGCCGACTCCTGCTGCTTGAAGACCTCGTCGAGCTTGCCCTGGATGTTGGGCGTCGAAGGGTCGAACACGATCACGTTGGGGCCGAGATCGCCGCCGCCCTCGATCGGGTCGGCGTGCGCGGGGCTGCTCGGGACGAAGGCCAGCAGGGTCGCGGCCAGGGTGGCGGCGAGTGTCGCCGCCAGTCCGCGGCGGGACGACGGCGGTGAGGCGCCGCGGAACGCCGGAGAGCCGATGGGGGGAGCGTGCACGGGCATCTCTCCTGTGTCGTGAACGGTGGGGGGAACACTCGAAGAGCCCTCCGTGAATCCGAGAGAGCGCTCTCTGAGTGCACGGCTGATGCTGCTCCGCTGTTTCGTACACGTCAAGAGTTGTGAACAGATGGACCGTCACGGGTTCAGTTGTGAACAACAAGTGACCGCCGCCGAGTTGGGCCCGGCGGCGGTCGCGTGGCGCGGATGGGAAGGGCTCAGGACGGCGCGGAACGGCTCAGGACGGCGCCGGACGACTCACGACCGCGGCGTCATGGCTCAGACCAGTTGCCAGAGATGATCGTCCGTGCCGTTGTCCTCGAACTGGACCACCTGCGCGCTGTTCGTCGTCGACATCCCGTCGACGCCCAGCACCTTCCCGCTGTGCCGGTTGAGGATCAGTGACCAGCCCTCGCCCCGGTCGACCAGCTGCCAGAGATGGTCGCCGCTCCCGTCGTCGTCGAACTGGACGACGCGCGCGCTGTTCGCCGTCGACCTGCCCTCGGCACCGATGATCTTCCCGCTGTTGCCGTTGCGGATCAGGAACCAGCCGCCGCCCGCCGGGGCCAGCTGCCAGGCGTGGTCCGCCGTCCCCGTGTTGTCGAACTGCACGACCCGCCCGCCCGCCTCCAGGGACATCCCGTCGACCCCGAGCACCTTGCCGCTGTGCTTGTTCCGTACGCGGCGGTACGGCGGCTCCGCCGTCCAGGCCCGCCCGCCGGGCGACGCGGTCGGGAAGGCGGTGATCCGCAGCCGGGCCGCGCCCATCGGGATGAGCGTCACCGGCTCCGGCGGCGCCGTACTGCGGGCCGGGCTGTCCTGGAGAGGTGCGACGACGCGCTGGTCGTCGGCCACCCACTCCGCGATGCGGCGCGCCGACGTGGTGATCCGTACCGGCGACCCCTCGTGGGTGAAGGGATTCGCGGCGAGCGGTCCGCCGTCCGCCGTGAACCGCAGCCCGCGCAGCGGGTCGGGCGCGAGGCCGACGTTCCACGGGGTGGTGGGGTGCACCGACAGTTCGGGGAAGTCCTCGGTGCCCGCGTACCGTTCGTACCGCTCGCCGATCTTGAGGGAGTACGTGAGCGGTCCGTGGTCCACGCTGACGGAACCGTGGTTGTCGTCCCACGTCCGCACGGTGGTGCGCTGCGGCAGCCGCAGGGTCACCCGGTCGCCGTCCCGCCACTCGCGCTCGACCTTGACGAACCGCGGCCCGCCGCGAGCGGCCACGCGCCGTCCGGCGACGGTGAGTTGGGGGTCCGCGCACCAGCCGGGGATGCGCAGGTAGAGCGGGAAGGTGACCCGCCGGGGAGCGCCGACGGTGAGGGTGACGGTCTCCTTGAACGGGTAATCGGTGTCCTCCGTGACGGTGACCTCCGTGCCGTCGGCGACCTTCGCGCGCACCTGGCTCGGCGCGTACATGGCCGCCGCGAGGCCCCGGTCGGGGGTGGCCAGCCACAGTTCCTCGGTGAAGTAGGGCCAGCCCATGCCGTAGTTGTGCGGGCAGCAGCGGTAGGGGACGATGCCCGGCTTGTACGCCTGCATGGCGAAGCCGTTCTGGAACTGGCCCTGGTTCTTGGCGGTGTCGTCGAGTTCGACGCTGTTCGCGCTGGTGATGTAGTGGATGCCCCTGCCCTGCGGGTCGGTGGCCGCCGGCAGCAGGTTGAAGGCCAGCTCCTCGCACCGGTCGGCCCAGACCGGGTCGCCGGTGATCCGGGTGAGCAGTTCGTGGCTGGCCATGAACTCGACCGTGCCGCAGGTCTCGAAGCCCTGCCGGGGGTCGTCGAAGCCGGGGCGGGCGTGCTCGTCACCGGCGAAACCGCCGCCGGGGAACTGGCCGTACGTGCCCATGATCGAGGCGTAACTCCGGTACGTGGCCCGGGTCAGCTCGGCCGAGCCGGACCGCAGCGCGTACTGGGCGGGCTCGCGGAAACCCTGCGCGACGTTGACGTTGTGCAGGTCGGGGAAGTTGTCGACCCAGTTGGCACCGTGGGTGTGCATCTTGTCGGCGAGATCGAGGAGGAAGGACTCGCCGGTGCGGTTGTAGAGCCAGAAGACGATGTCGAGACCGTCACCCCAACGCTTCGACACCCAGCTGGAGTTGAAGGCGCCGGGCCCCTGCGCGTTCATGTAGCGCAGGAACGGGACGGCGAACGGCACGATGCGCTCGTCCCCGGTGAACTCCTCGTGCGAGCGCAGCGCCTGGAGGAGCGGCAGATACGGCCAGAAGTCCGGTCCGCCGTTGAGCGCCGTACGCAACCGGGTGGGACCGAAGAATCCGTCGGGCTGCCGGGTGGCGAGGATCGCGTCGATCCAGCGGCGGGCGGTGGCGAGCGCCGCCTCGTCGCCGGTGAGGGCGGCCAGGTCCACGTAACCGCGCAGCCAGTAGGTGACTTCCTCCCAGCCGGCCTTCTCCGGGTGCACCCAGCCGGAGTCGTCGAACCGCAGGAAGTGCGACACCTCGGCGTAGCGGCCGAACAGCCCGTCGAGGAGCAGGCGCAGTTGGCCGGTGAGCCAGCCGCGCGGGGTGACGCTGCCCAGCGGCAGCTTCTGGAAGGCGGTGGGGGCGAGCGGTGCGGCGTTCGGCGTGTACCAGCCGCCGTGCGCCGGCGGTACGGCGGCGGCCGTCGGTGCCAGTGGCCCCAGCAGGCCCGCACCACCGATCGCGAGGGCGCCGGTGCCGAGGAAGTGTCGTCGGTCGAGCGTCATCGGGTCTCCCGTCCACGAGCATCGACAGAGGTGTGAAACACGGCTGTACAACGTTGGAAAGCGCAGCCGTTGGCATCACAGCACGGCGCCCCCACGGTGTCCAGGTACATGACACGGCGAGGTTCCCGACAGGGCGAGGGCGAGGTGCCCGACACGGCGAGGGCGAGGCGGCTCAGACGCCGGATGGGCCGTTGTGCAGGGAGATGTGAGGAAAGTTACGCTTCTTACACAATCTCTACTCCCGGAGCGGGCACATGGCAGGACGGAACCGCCCGGCCATCGGTGCGGACAAGCGGCTCGCCCTGAACCGTATGGGCAGTTTCGACTGGGACCTGCTGCGCAGGACCCTCGATCTCGATGCGGCGGGGCTGGCCGTCTTCGACCTGCGCCCGGGGGAGTACGACGGATACCCCGAGTCCCTCAGGGAGCGCGTCCCGCCCGAGGAGGGCCTGCGGCTCGATGCCACCGTGGACCGGGCGATCCGCAGCGGCCGGACGTCGTACGGCGCGTACTTCCAGGTCACCCGCCGTAACGGAATCCGCCAGTGGACCCATGTCCGGGCCCGTATCCTGCGGGACGACCGCGGATCCCCGCACCGCATCATCGGCATCGTCCGCAACGCGACCACCGAGCTGACCGAATTCGCCGAGATCAGCCCCCAGGAAGCCGGCCGCCGGCGGCTGACCACCATGGTCCAGGGCACCACCGAGGCCCTTTCCCACGCGGTCACCGTCGCTGACGTCATCACCGTCCTGAGCGACGCCGGCGGCCTGGAGCGCTTCGGCGCCGACGGGCTGGCGCTCGGTCTCGTCGACGGCGGCTCGGTCGGACTCGTGGCTCTGTCCGGCGAGTCCCCGGAGGCGCCGGGGGCGCGGCCCGTCTCCCCGCTGGACGACGCGACACCGCTCGCGCAGGCGGCCCTCACCCAGCGCGCCCGCTTCGCCACCTCGCTCCCCGGACTCGCCGACCCTTCCGGACACGTCGACCTTTCCGACGGCACGACCCGGCCGCGCCCGCCCGCCGACGGACACGGCTTCGACGCGGCGGCCTTCCTCCCGCTCGTCGCGCAGGCGCGCTCCATCGGCGGCCTCGCGCTCTTCTACCGGGGCCGCACCCACTTCACGGCCGAGGACCGCACCATCTGCCTCGGTCTGGCCGGCATCGTCGCCCAGTCGCTCCAGCGCGCGATCCTCTTCGACCAGGAGCGGGAATTCGCGACCGGGCTCCAGTCGTCCATGCTGCCGCGCGACATCCCGGCCTTCACCGGCGTCGAGATAGCGGTGCGCTACCACGCCGCCTGGAGCGGCAGGGAGGTCGGCGGCGACTGGTACGACGTGATCGCCCTGCCGCGCGGCCGGGTCGGCGTCGTCGTGGGCGACGTCCAGGGACACGACACACACGCCGCCGCGATCATGGGCCAGTTGCGGATAGCGCTGCGCGCCTTCGCCGGTGAGGGCCATCCGCCGGCGACCGTGCTCGCGCGGGCCTCCCGGTTCCTGGTGGAGCTGGACACCGAGCGCTTCGCCACCTGCACCTACGCACAGCTCGACCTCTCCACCGGAGCCGTACGCGCGGTACGCGCCGGGCATCTCGGCCCGCTCGTCAGGCACACCGACGGCAGGACCGGCTGGCCCAATCTGCGCGGCGGACTGCCCCTCGGCCTGGCCACCGACTTCGGGCAGGAGGACTTCCCCGAGACCCGGCTCGACCTGGTGCCCGGCGAGACCTTCGTGCTCTGCACCGACGGTCTCGTGGAGGAGTCCGGACTCGACATCGAGGAAGGCATGGCGGAACTCGCCCATGTCGTACGCACCGGGCCCGGCCGCGCGAGCGCGCTCGCCGACCATCTCGCCGAGCGGCTGTGGCACCGCTGGGGGACCGGCGACGACGTCGCGCTCCTCGTCCTGCACCGGGCGCCCGACCCCGGTACCCGTCAGGCACCCCGCATCCACCAGTACATCCACCAGGCCGACCCGGAGGGCCTGGCCGAGACCCGCGCCGTACTGCGCCAGGCACTGGAGGACTGGAATCTGGCCACCCTGATGGACGACGTGCAACTGGCCGCCGGAGAGCTGCTGGTGAACGTGCTGCTGCACACCGAGGGAGGCGCCGTCCTCACCCTGGAGGTCCTACCGGGACCGGTGCGGCGGGTCCGGCTCTGGGTCAAGGACCGCTCCAGCGCCTGGCCGCGCCGACGGTGGCCGGGCGAGTCGGCGACATCGGGGCGCGGGCTGCTGCTGGTCGACGCGGTGGCGGCACGGTGGGGGGGGTGGAGCCGCGCGGGGACGGCAAGGCGGTCTGGTGCGAGTTCACCCCACCGGAGCGGCGGGCCGCCTGAGAGCCCGGCACGCGATCGCCCGCGCCCGGCGGGCGGCGGGCGCCGACGGCTCGTGAGGCGGGGACAATGGGGCGGTGACCTACCGCTACGACGTACTCGGCACGACCAGGGCCTTCGGCCCGGACGGCGCCGAGGTGCCGCTCAGTGGCGCGAGGATGCGCGCGCTGCTCGTCGCGCTCGCCGCCGCCGGAGGCCGTACGGTCTCCGGCGACCGGCTGGCCGCGCAGGTGTGGGACGACGCGCGTGAGCCGCCCGCCGACGAGGCCGCCGCGCTCCAGGCCCTGATCGGGCGGCTGCGCAGGGCACTGGGCGGCGCCGCGATCGACTCGGTCCCCGGCGGCTACCGGCTGACGGCGGAGCGCGACGACATCGACCTGTTCCGCTTCGAACGGCTCGCCGTCGAAGGGGCGTCGGCCCTCGACGGCGGCGACGGCGCCCGCGCCGCCGCCCTGCTGGACGAGGCCCTGGCGCTGTGGCGCGGGCCGGCCCTCGCGGATCTTCCGGGCCGGGACACCGACCCCCTGGCCGTACGCGCGCGGCAACGGCACACCGAGGCGCGCCGCGCCCGGCTGACGGCCGACGTCCGGCTCGGCCGCCCCGAGCGGGCCCTGCCGGGGCTTGCCGCGCTGGCCGCCGAGGCACCGCTGGACGAACCACTGCAGGCGACGAGGATCGAGGCGCTGCGCTCTGCGGGGCGCCGGGCCGAAGCCCTGGAGGCGTACGAGGAGGTACGCGCCCTGCTGGCCGACCGTCTCGGCACGGGGCCGGGCAAGGAACTGCGCGCCCTGCACGCGGAGTTGCTCGCGGACGACGAGACCGACGCCCGGCTCCACCGGGACGCCGCCCCGGCCGCCCCCGCCGCCCCGACCGACGCCCTCCCCGGCAACCTCTCCGCCCGGCTCACCTCCTTCGTCGGGCGGGAGTCCGAACTGGACCTGCTCGCGATCGAGTTGCGCGCCCACCGCCTCATGACACTCACCGGGCCCGGCGGCGCCGGCAAGACCCGGCTCGCCTTCGAGACCGCCGAGAGCACGGCGAGGGCGAGCGGTCACTGGCCGGACGGTGTCTGGGTCGCGGAACTCGCCTCCGTACGAGAGCCCGCCGCCGTGGCCGAGGCCGTACTCACCGCGCTCGGGGCCCGCGAGACGGCCGTGCGCGGCCCCGGTGGCGCGGAGGGCGCCGCGCTCGATCCGCTCGCCAGGCTCGTCGAACACTGCGGCTCCCGCCGCCTGTTGATCGTGCTCGACAACTGCGAGCAGGTGATCGGCGCAGCGGCCGAACTGGCCGAGACCGTCCTCACCCGCTGCCACCGTGTGACCGTCCTGGCCACCAGCCGTGAACCGCTGGGCGTGCGGGGTGAGTTCCTGTACGGGGTCGGCCCGCTGGCGCGGACAGCGGCGCTGCGCCTGCTCGGCGAACGCGGCAAGGCCGCCCGGCCCGGCTTCCGTACCGACGACGACGCGGCGGCCTGCGAGGAGATCTGCCGCAGACTGGACGGGCTTCCGCTCGCCGTCGAACTGGCCGCCGCCCGGCTGCGGTTGCTCACCCCGCGCCAGCTCGCCGACCGGTTGGACGACCGCTTCCGGCTGCTGGGCGCGGGCAGCGGCAGCCGGACCGTACTGCCGAGACAGCAGACCCTGCGTGCCGTCGTGGACTGGTCGTGGGAGCTGCTGACGGAGACCGAACGGGCCGTGCTGCGCAGGCTCTCCGTCTTCGTGGGCGGCTGCGCGCCGGGCGAGGCCGAGGAGGTCTGCGCCGGGGGTGACGTGCCGGTCTTCGAAGCACTCGCCTCCCTTGTCGACAAGTCGCTTCTCGTCGCCGTGCCCGGCGGCCCGGACGGGATGCGCTACCGGCTGCTGGAGACCGTCGCCGAGTACGCGGCCGAGCGGCTGGACGAGTCGGGCGAACGGCAGTCCGTCGAGCTACGGCAGCTGCGCGCCTACCGCGAACTGGTACGCGTCGGTGAACCCGAGCTGCGCGGACCCCGACAGGCGTACCGGCTCGCGCAGTTCGAGCGGGAGCACGACAACGTACGGGCCGCGCTGCGCACCGCGCTCCACCACCACCACCACGACGACGACGTACGGTCGCGCGAACAGGACGCGCTGTGTCTCGTGCTCTCCATGAGCTGGTTCTGGCAGCTTCGTGGCCATCAGCGGGACGCCCGCGACTGGTCCACGGCCGTCACCGCGCTGGGGCCCGACCCGTTCGAGGCGCCGGTCCGTCCCGCCGTGGCGCTCGCCGATCCGTGCATCGACCTCTCGCCGCCCTGGTCCGACGAGCAGGTGTGGGAGGCCCGGCGCGGTGTGCGGCTGCTGAGGTTCGCGAGCGGCGCGGGCATGGGCGGCGACGAGAACGAGGGAGAGGGCGCCGGCGGGGGTGACGGCGGCGGCCAGGTATGGGGAAGCGCCGGCACCCGCGCACACCTGGCCAGGATCGTGGCCGCCTACCGCGCCGACCTGCCCCAGGTCTGCCGGCAACCCGGCGTCATGTGGTTCTTCGCCGGGCTGCTCGTCGGCGAGTGGCGGAGCATGGGCCAGACGCTCGACGCCCTGGTGGACGCCTGCCGCGCCCGGCCCGGCCGGGGCTGGGACCTCGGCCTCGCGCTCACGCTGCGGGGAAGAATGCTCGACACCGGGCCCGGCAACGAGGACCGGGCGGCCCGGGACGCCGACGAGGCGGTGTCGCTGCTCGAACGGACCGGTGACCTGGTGATCCTCGCCGAATCCCTGTCCGCCCGGGGCGAGTCGTACGAACGGCGGGGCCGCTTCGAAGAGGCCGCGGCGGACTTCGAGCGGGCCATGGAGGGCTGCGCGCGGATCGGCATGACCACCCAAGTGTCACTGTTCAAGGCGCGGTTGGCTTCCGTACGGCTGGAGGCCGCCACCGGCCCGGCCGCCGAGGAGGACGCCGAGCGGCTGCTGCGGGAAGCGGTCGAGGAATCCCGCGGCCACGCTGGACGTACGGGCGGGACGGCCCGACTGCTGCTCGCGGGGCGCTACGGCCGCACCGGACGTACCGCCCTCGCGCGGCACCAACTGACCACCCTGGAGGACGAACCCGGCTTCGGGGACCACGGCCTCCAGGTGGGCCTCACCGAGGGACTGCACGGCTGGCTCGACTGCCTCGACACCGAGTACGGACGGGCACTGGGCCATCTGCGCGAGTCGGTACGCCTGTTGGACAGTCTGGCGCGGCTCGTCGCGCCGCAACTGATCGTCAGTCAGTTCCTCTGCGCCGCCTGGGCGAAGACGGGGACCGGCGAACCGACCGACGGCGCACGGCTGTTGGGGGCGTACACGCGGAACACCGGGCTCGCCGAGAGGTTTCTCTTCCATCCCTATCCGGCCGGCTACGAGAGGGAGATCGCCCGGCGGGCGGAGGCCGAGGTGCGGGCCGCGCTCGACCCGGACACCTGGGCCGACGCGTACGCCGAAGGCGGCACCCTCTCCGTGAAAGAGGCCGCCGCCCTGATCTGACCCCCCTGCCCCGTTATCCCGTTGTCCCGGAAGGCTTGTCCTTCCGGGACAACGGGACGGGGCCAGGAACCACCCCCTCAGGACCGGTCGGCCAGCCGCTCCCGCGCCTCCGCCAGGTCCGCCTCCGTCGGCGCGTCGTCCTGGGTCAGACTGCGGCGCCAGTAGCCGGTGAAGTGGACCGAGCGCTTGTCGAGGCCGCGTTCGCCGACCAGATGCCGGCGCAGTGCCCGCACCGCGCCCGCCTCGCCGCCGAGCCAGGCGAACACCGAGCCCGGGCCCGCCGGGAACCGCGCCGCGCGCACGGCCTCCACCAGCGGCGGGCCGTCCCCCGCCGCCCCGGCACGGTGCAGCCAGTGCACCGTCACGTCGCCCGCCGACTCGAACCGCTGCTCCTCGGCGGCGTCCCACACCTCCACGTACGCCACCGCACGCGCCCCCTCGGGCAGCGCCTCGACGATCGTGCCGATCGCCGGCAGCGCCGACTCGTCACCGGCCAGCAGTATCCAGTCCGTGGTCCCCAGGGGTACGGGCTCCGCGAAGTACGCGGACGGGCCGAACATACCGAGCACATCTCCGGGCCCGGCCGACCGCGCCCACTGGGTCGCGGGGCCCTCGTCGGAGCCCGCCCCGTCACCCGCCCCGTCGTGCAGGACGAAGTCGACGTCGACGGTGCCCCGCGCCGGGTCGTGCGCCCGGATCGTGTAGCTGCGCGTCCAGGGCCGTTCGTCCTCCGGGATCGCCTGGAACGCCCCGTACCAGCGCATCACATCCCCGTCGGCGCCCGGTTCGGGGAGCCGGGGTGCGGTCTGCCCCGGCCGGGGGAAGTAGAGCTTCACCTGCTGGTCGGGGGCGTCGTACGTGAAATCGGCCAGTGCGGGGCCACCGAGGGTGACGCGGACCATGCGCGGCGAGATCCGACGTACGGCGGAGACCTCCACGGTCCGTACCGGCAGGGCCGGCGCGACGGGGCGTTCGGTGGGCGTGTCCGGGTGACGTGTCATGCCGGAACGGTCGCAGCCGCCACCGATGCGCGACCGACACGCCACCTACACGGCGGCACGGCGGCGCCGGCTACAGCGCCGCGGCCACCGCGTCCACGAAGCGCGCGTGCCCCCGATGACTGCGGGGTGCCTCCGGATTCCAGGCCACCGCGCGCACCCGCTCCTGGAGCGCGCGCCAGTGGCCGTCGCTCCGCAGCGCGTCGGGCGTCGCCGCGTTCGCCCGTACGTCCCCGAGCACGACGTCCGGATCGAGCGCGAGCGCATGTGCCCAGTCGGTCGTACGCCAGTTGCCGCCCGCCCCCTGACCGGGATCGAGCAGATCGACTCCGAGCGCCGACAGCGCCCGCAGGTCCGGCCAGGTGCCGGGCCGGGCCAGATGTACGGTGCCGGGCCCGGCGGCCGACAGGGCGAGCACCCGGGCCGCGGCGGGCCGCGCGGTGAGCGTACGGAGCCGGGCCTCCGCCCACTCCAGGTCCTGCGTGTCGGGCTCGTGCGGCGCGCCGAGCGAGCGGGCGAGCGCCGTGAACCGGTCCCTGATCCCGTCCAGCGGCCGGTCCTTGCCCACGTCGATGACGACGACGGGCACCTGCTCCTCCAGATGCTTGGCCGCCTCCGGATCGATGCCGTAGATCTGGCCGCCGCCGTAGCTGACGGCGACCAGCAGGTCCGGTTCGGCGGCGAGGACGGCGTCCGGGTCGACCGCACCGCCCGCGGCGAAGTCCCGGACGGAGCCGAGCGGCAGTCCGCCCGCCTTCGCGGGGTCGGGGGAGTCGCCGTCGTGGTGCGACCCGAAGATGCCCAGGGGGCGCAGGCCGTGATCCCACAGGGTCGCGCCCGCCTGTATGTAGGCGACCACCCGGTCCGGGCGGCGGGGTGCGACGGTGAGATGGCCGCGGTCGTCCGTGAACTCCCAGCTGCTGTGCGGGGACATGGTGTCGCCTCGTTCCGCTCTCGTGGTGAGGTGCGTGAGTGTGACCCTGCCCGGCGGATGGCGCCGGAAGTCCAACCGTACGCCGGTCAGGGCTCGATGAGGCCGGCCCTGATGGCGTATCGAGTCAGTTCCACCCGGTCCCTCAGCCCCAGCTTCTGGAGCAGATTGGCCCGATGACGCTCGACCGTCTTGGCGCTGATGACGAGCAGGTCGGCGATCTCCTTCGACGAGTGCCCCTCGGCGACGAGTTTCAGGATCTCCTCCTCCCGCGCCGTCACGGCCTTCTCCGGGACGCCGTCGCCCTGCCGCACCCGGTCCAGGTAGTTGCGGATGAGGGCGGTGACCGCGCCGGGGTAGAGGAACGGCTCGTCGCGCATCGCCGCCCGGCACGCCTCCAACAGATCCCGGTCCGCGACCGACTTGAGTACGTAACCGCTCGCGCCGCACTTCAACGCCTCGAAGAAGTACTGCTCGTTGTCGTACATCGTCAGGATCAGGATGCGCATGTCCGGGAGCAGCCTGGAGAGTTCGCGGGCGGCCTGGAGGCCGGTCAGCCTCGGCATCGCGATATCCAGAATGGCCAGATCGGGGCGGTGTTCGCGGGCCATCTCGATGGCCTCCGCGCCGTCGCCCGCCTCCGCGACCACGGTCAGGTCCGGTTCGCCGTCGAGGATCAGCCGCACCCCGCGCCGTACGAGGGCGTGGTCGTCGGCGAGCAGGATGCGGGTCGGAACCGGCTCGCCGGCGCCGGTGGGACCGGAGTTCGGGTAGGTCATGGCGGTCAGTGGCTCCCGTTCGTGAGACGCGCGGCCGGTGCGAGGCGCGTGGCGGGGACGTGCAGCCGTACCTCCGTACCGCCGCCCGGCGCGTCGCCCACCGACACCTCGGCGCCGATCAGCAGCGCGCGCTCGCGCATACCCCGGATGCCCGCGCCCTCGGAGGCCGTACCGATTCCGTGTCCGTCGTCCCTGACCAGCAGTTCGAGCCCGAGCGCGCCGTGGTGCAGGGTCACACCGACCCGCTGGGCCCGTGCGTGGCGGACGATGTTGGTGAGCCCTTCCTGGGCGACCCGGTAGAGGACCAGCTCGACCTCCTGGTCCAGCGCGGGGAGATCACCGTCGAAGCCGCGCCTGAGGTCGAGTTCGGTGTGGGCGGTGGTCTCGTCCGTCAGGGCCTTGAGCGCGCTGATCAGCCCCAGCTCCTCCAGCACCCCGGGGCGCAGCCGGCGGGCGATCCTGCGGATCTCGTCCAGGCTGTCCCTGGTGGTCTCCTGCACCTGCAGCAGTTCGTCCCGCAGCGGCTCGGGCGCCCGGTCGGCGACGTGTCTGAGTTCGAGCAGCACGGCGGTCAGGGTCTGGCCGATCTCGTCGTGCAACTCCTGGGCGATCCTGCGGCGTTCGGCCTCCTGCGCGGAGAGCGCGAGCCCGCTGCTGGCCGCGCGTTCGGCCTCCAGACGGTCCAGCATCGTGTTGAACGTCCTGATCAGTTCGGCGATCTCCCCGTGTCCCGACACGACCGGCCGGGGGCCCGGACGCAGCAGGTCGGTGGTGGTCATCGCGCGGGTGAGCCGTTGCAGCGGTCCGAGCCCGATCCGCAGCAGCGCGGCGTTCGCGATCAGCATGGCGACCAGTCCGGCGGCCATGATCAGCACCTCGGTGAGCAGGACCGGCGCGGAGACCGTGACGGGGCCGAGCAGCAGCAGCGCGGTCGCCGCGAACAGCACGGCGGCGTTGAGCAGGAAGATGCGCCAGAACAGGGACAGGGACACGGAGCACGGCCTCCTCGGGGTGGACCTCCCCACTATCGCCCGTACGGCCCGCGCACCCCGCCACCCCGGGGCGTCCGCATGTCCCACACCGCCGGATACATGGTCCACACCCCCGGATACATGGTCCACACCCCCGGATATGGGTGCCGGCACCGATGGTGACGGCGCCGTGCGCCGGGTGATCGTGGACACAGACATCCCGGGGGAGGAGGTCCCATGCACGCCCCCGACGAAGACCGGCTTCTCGACGATCTCGCCGACCGGCTGCGGCACGACGATCCGCGCTTCGCCGCCGCGTTCGAACGCGGCCTGCCCTGCCGCCCCCGGGAGTACCGCCGCGGTGCGGCGTGGCTGACGCTCGCCGTCGGGCTCGGTCTGCTCGGGCTGGGCATCGCGCTGGGACACGGGCTCCTTCTCGCGGGCGGGCTCGTCGTGTCCGGGGCGGCCGGGCATCTCTTCGACCCGAACCGGGAGCACATCCGGCACGGCACTCCGCCGCCCACCTGACGCACAGCCGTCAATATCCCCACCAATCACCAGAATCGGCCCATTTTCTTTTACGTTAAAATGGATGACGAGTTGCCGCCGCTCGGTTGAGCGTTGGGCAACTCGTTGCCGATCGGTGGTCGAGGCGGAGGGGCGGCTCATGGGCGAGCGCACCCGTACCGGCTTATCGGCCCCGCCGGCCGCCGGCGACTGACAGGCCCCGCCTCGCCGCATGGTGGAGAATTCCCCCGGCCAGGGGCCCCACGGCCCACACACCGCCAACGCATGCCCGCATGCCCGCATGGAGCGCCTTCCTATGGAGCACACCGCTCACGTCAGCAAGACCGCCCTGCCCGGGGTCGGTACCCGCTACGACCTCAACACCGACTCGGGCCGCCATATCTCGGTCGTGGTGCACCAGGACGGGCGCCGCATCGTCGCCTTCCACGACCCCGAGGACGACGACAACTGCAAGGACTCCACCCCGCTGGCCCCGTACGAGGCGACGGCACTCTCCAAGCTCCTGATGCCCGACCCGGTCGGACATCTGCACCAGCACCTGGAGATCGACCTCGTCACGGAGCACATCCCGATCACCAAACGCTCGCCCTTCGCAGGACGCACGCTCGGCTCCACCCAGGCCCGTGCCCGCACCGGCGCGTCCATCGTCGCCGTCCTGCGCCGCACCGACGCCGTCCCCTCGCCCACCCCGGACTTCCGCTTCGCACTGGGGGACACGCTCGTCGTCGTCGGCACCAGGGAAGGCGTGGACGCCGTCGCCGAACTGATCACCGGAGGATAAACGCCCGTGCACGACACGACCGCGCTGCTCATCGAACTCGGGGCCGTCATCCTCGGCCTGGGCCTGCTCGGCCGGCTCGCCGGGAGGGTGGGTTTCTCGCCCATCCCGCTCTATCTGCTGGCGGGACTCGCCTTCGGCCACGGCGGCCTCATCCCCATGGCCGCCAGTGAGGAGTTCATCGCCACGGGCGCCGAGATCGGTGTCATCCTCCTTCTCCTCCTGCTCGGGCTGGAGTACAGCGCCTCCGAACTCGTCACCAACCTCAAGACCCAGTACCCCTCCGGGATCGTCGACTTCGTACTCAACGCACTGCCCGGTGCGATCGCCGCGCTCCTCCTCGGCTGGGGCGCCGTCGCCGCCGTCGCGCTCGCGGGCGTCACCTGGATCTCGTCGTCCGGCGTCATCGCCAAGGTGCTCGGCGACCTCGGCAGGCTCGGCAACCGTGAAACCCCCGTCATCCTCGGTGTCCTGGTCATCGAGGACCTCGCGATGGCGGTCTATCTGCCGCTGCTCACCGCGCTGCTGGCCGGACTGAGCCTCGCGGGCGGCAGCCTCACCCTGCTCATCTCGCTCGGCAGCGTGGGCGCCGTGCTGTACGTCGCGCTGCGCCACGGCCGGCTGATCAGCCGCGCGGTCTCCTCCGACAACCCGGAGATGCTGCTGCTGGTCGTCCTCGGACTCACCGTGCTCGTCGCGGGCGTCGCCCAGGAACTCCAAGTCTCGGCCGCCGTCGGCGCGTTCCTCGTCGGCATCGCGCTCTCCGGTGAAGTGGCCGAGGGCGCCCACAATCTGCTCGCGCCGCTGCGTGACCTCTTCGCCGCCGTGTTCTTCGTGTTCTTCGGCCTGAACACCGACCCGGCCGCCATTCCGCCGGTGCTCGTGCCCGCCCTGATCCTGGCCGTCGTCAGCGCGCTGACGAAGATCGCCACGGGCTGGTACGCGGCACGCAGAGCGGGAGTCAAGACGGCGGGCCGCTGGCGGACGGGCGGCACCCTCGTCGCGCGCGGGGAGTTCTCCATCGTCATCGCGGGTCTCGCCGTGGGTGTGGAGCCCCGGATCGGGCCACTGGCCACCGCGTACGTGCTGATCCTGGTCATCCTCGGGCCGCTGGCGGCCCGTTGGACCGAACCGCTGGCCCGGCGCTTCACCCGGAAGCCGCCCCCGAAGGCGCCGCCGGTCACCGGGAAGTCCGGCGTGGAGGAGTCCGAGGAGTCCGCGACCGAGGCGCCCGCCACGGAGGCCCCCGTCCTCCCGGGGCCGGGGGCGGCCGGCACGGCTCCCTCGCACGGCTGAGCCTCGGACACGCCGAAGGGGCGTGGAACGCGCGTCACGCGCTCCACGCCCCTTCGGGTGTGCGGGTGTGCGGGTGTGCCGATACGGTGCGGGTCGTCAGACCCCGACACCGAAGTCGGCGGCGATGCCGGACAGGCCACTCGCGTAACCCTGCCCGACGGCGCGGAACTTCCACTCGGCGCCGTTGCGGTACAGCTCGCCGAAGACCATCGCGGTCTCGGTCGCCGCGTCCTCGCTGAGGTCGTAGCGCGCCAGCTCGGCGCCGCCGTCCTGGTTCACCACGCGGATGAAGGCGTTGCGGACCTGGCCGAAGCTGTGGCCGCGGCTCTCGGCGTCATGGATCGACACCGGGAAGACGATCTTGGTGATCTCGGCCGGTACGGCCGCCAGGTTCACCTTGACGACCTCGTCGTCACCCTCGCCCTCACCGGTCAGGTTGTCTCCGGTGTGCTCCACCGAACCGTCGGGGCTCTTGAGGTTGTTGTAGAACACGAAGTTCTGGTCCGTGCCGACCTTCCCGGCCTCGTTGACCAGCAGGGCGCTGGCGTCCAGGTCGTAGTCGGTACCGGTCGTCGTGCGGACGTCCCACCCGAGACCGACCAGGACGGCTGTCAGCCCCGGCGCCTCCTTGGTGAGCGAGACATTGCCGCCTTTGGACAGGGAAACTCCCACGCTGCTCCTCCTGAGTTGAGCTGGTGACCGTAACAAAAATCTACAACACTGTAGAAGTGTGTGCGGAGCGGCGGAGCTGCCACGCCGGAGCCACGCCGGACGTGCGCCGGATGGACCCAGGCCGCACGTCGGGAACGGAGGGAGACGGTGTGAGGGAACAGGTCGGTGGGGACGGTGGCCCGGACGGGCGCCCGCGTCGGCGCGGCCAGGGCGAGCTGGAGGCCCAGGTGCTCGCCGTACTGCGGCAGGCGCCCGGACCGGTCAACGCGGGCTGGGTGCTCGACCGGCTCGGCGGGGACCTGGCGTACACGACGGTCATGACCATCCTGACCAGGCTCCAGGCCAAACGGGCGGTCACCCGCGAGCGGGTGGGCCGGTTCTTCGAATGGTGCGCGACCTCCGACGAGGCGGGGCTCGCCGCCCTGCGGATGCGCCGCGTACTGGACGCCGAGTCGGACCGCGAGGCCGTACTGGCCCGGTTCGTCACCACCCTCTCGCCGGACGACGAACGGCTGCTGCGCGACCTCCTCGGTCTCCCCGAGGACGGGACGGAGGACTGACCGGGATGGGAGTGTTCGTCCTGCTGCCGCTGCTGCTGCCCCTGACCGCGCTGCCGATCGCGCGCCTGGCCGAGCGGCATCTCCATCCGCGCGTCGCCACCCGGCTGTTGTCGGCGCTGGCGGCCGTCCTGGCGGTGTGCAGCACGGTGTGCCTGGGGTTGCTGGTGGTCGTCGGTACGGTGCAGCTGCCCGGCCATCCGCTGCCCGACGCCTGGACCGACCGGGAGGCCCGTACCACCGCGCCGTACGAGGAGGCCGCGGGCAAGGGCGCCGTCGTCGCGCTGCTCACCGTGGCCGTGTCGTGGTCGACCGCCGCCCGCAGGCACCGGCGGGTCCGTCGACAGGCGGAGCACGCGCTGGTCGGGGTGCCGGACGGCGAACTCGCCGTGCTGGCCGACGAGGCGGCGTACGCGTACGCGCTGCCGGGTGTACGGAGCCGGCCGCCCCGCGCCCCGTCGGACCGGCGCAGGGCATGGTTCAGTCGGCGGCCGGTCGTGCGCGACGGCATCGCCGGGGGCCGGATCGTCGTCTCCACCGCCATGTTCGCGTGTCTGGACGCCGGCGAACGCGCGGCGCTCGTCGCCCACGAACGGGCCCATCTCGCGGGCCGCCACCACCGCTATCTGCTCGTGGTCCGCTTCGCCGCGCGGGCCAACCCGCTGCTGATGCCGTTGCGGTCGGCCGTGGCCTACACGACCGAGCGGTGGGCGGACGAGGAGGCGGCCCGGGTGACGGGCGAGCGGCGGGTGGTGGCGCGGGCCATCGGCAAGGCGGCCCTCGTCTCGCGTGGCACGCCCACCCCGACGCTGGCGGGCTTCGCCGCGCCGGGACCGGTACCGCGCCGGGTGGCCGCGCTGCTGGAACCCGCGCCGTCGGCCGTCAGCTGGCCGCCGGTCTTCACCGCGGTGGGTCTGGCGGCCTGGGCGGCGGCTGCCGGGACGCTCGGATCGGCGCTCTCGTCGGCGAACGCGACGGTCACGCTGTTCCTCGTACTGAAGGCGGGTCCGCTGTGAAAGCGTCGGCCGGGCCCGCGGTGCGGCCCGGCC
>NZ_JBHUZM010000141.1:0-18918 GCF_042667665.1 Streptomyces sp. NPDC057307
GACGCGGCGTGCCGTTGGGTTACCAGGTCTGTGCGGCTGACTGGTTGCTGGTGGCCGTGCAGTAGGAGGTGAAGGTGCCGGCGGGGTCGTTCACGGTGAACTTCAGGGACCAGTTGGTCTCGCTCGGCTCGCCCGTGAGGGCGACCGAGTCGGTGGTGTCACCGGCGGCCAGGGATCCGGCGGCGAGCGGGAGCGGACCGAACGCGATCGGGTCGCCCGTGTTCGCGGCCCCGTGCGCGGTGCCGGAGAACTGCACCTCGCTCGTCGCGCCGCCCGAGGACTTCTTCAGCTTCAGCGTCGTGGTCACGGTGTTGGCATCGAGCGGGAACTCCGTACGGATGTCCGTGGAGGAGATCTGCAGCGTCTTGCCGCCGCCGGAGTCGGCCGCGTTGAGAGTGATGGTGCCGCTGCCCGCGGAACCGCAGTTGTACGAGGCCGTCGCCGTCGCCGGAGCCACGGCGAAAGCCGAGCCGGCCAGGGCCAGGGACGCGGTGAGCGCGCCCGAGGCCGCGATCGCGGTCAGGGTGAGTCGTCGCGTCGAGAAGCTGTACATGGGGGTGCTCCTTCTTGGCAGTTGCCGTATTCCTGACAGAACTGGGATGCGCACGAGTGCCGGGCCCGGCGTCGCGACCGCATTACAGCCCGTGATCCTCTTCTGGTGGTTGGCGATCTCTTGGCTGCCGCCGATGAACGGCGCGCAGTGGCCGAGGTGCGGTCGCGGAGCGGCCGAAAAGCAATCCCCGCCCCGTGATCCGCGAGGGCCCGCGGCGGGGAGAGGGACGGGCGGGGCCCGGCCGGGCCCCGCCCCTGAGGATTCAGCGCTCGTATAGGTCGGGTATGGCACGCACCGACAGAGTGGACTCGACTCTTCCGACCCAGGGAATACCCATGGACCCGACAGGAGCGGCCTTGTCCGAACCACAGACCGTCGTCCCCGCGGAGTGGCGCGTCGTGCTCAACGGCGAGGGACAGTACTCCACCTGGTGGACCGACCGTGAACTGCCCGCCGGCTGGCGTGCCGAGGGGACCAGCGGGGCGCGGGAGCTGTGTCTGGCCCGGGTGCAGGAGGTGTGGGCCGATCCGCGTCCGGCGGGGCTGCGCCGGCGTGCGGCGGAGGGGGTGAGCGCGGGGGGTCCCTGCGTGGTCGGCGTCGTCGGGCGGCAGGCTCGCCGGGTGCCGGGCAGCGTGGCCGTACAGGGGGAGGGGTTCGCGCTGTCATTCGGGGGGCTCGACGCGGCGTCGAACCGCTGGGCCCGCTATCTGCGGTCGCTGGGTGTGGGGCGCGGCGCGCTGGTGGGGGTGCTGCTGGGGCTGGGCGCCGAGATGCACGCGGTGACGCTGGGCGTGTGGAAGGCGGGGGCCGGGTGCCTGCCGCTGGACCCGGCCTTCCCGGCGGCCCGGCTGTGCGCGCTCCTCGCCGACGCGGGCGTCCGGGTCCTGGTCACCGAAGTGGCGTACGGGCCGAACGGATTCGACGGACAGGTCCGGTACGTGGACGATCCCGAGGTCTGCGGCGCGCTCGCCCGGCACTCCGACGAGCCGCTCGCCGGGGCGCCGGATCCGGAGGACGTGGCGTATGTGACGCAGGTACCCGCGGCGGCCGGGCATCCGCTCGCCGTCGCGGTCACCCACCGCGGCCTGGCCCACCATGTGGCCTGGGCGGCACGGGAGTTGACCGGTGCGGACGACGGCGGCACGGCGGTGTTCGCACCCGTCGCCTTCGAGCTGGCGGTGACGGGCCTGTGGGCTCCGCTGTGGGCCGGACAGCGGGTGCTGCTCGCACCGCAGACCATGGACCTGGCGGAGCTGGGGGCGTGGCTCGCGGCGGCCGGCTCGTTCGCGTTCCTGAAACTGACGCCAGGTCATCTGGAGCTGCTGGTGCGGCAGTTGGGGGACGCGGGGAGTGTGGCGCTGGCCGCGACCTTCGTGGTCGCGGGCGGGGCACCGGGGCCCGCCGCGGTGCGGCTCGCCGGACTGCTCAGCCCCGGCCGGCTGCGCACCGAGTACGGGACGGCCGAGACGTCGTACGGCACCTTCCTGAGCCCCATGAGGTCCGGCGCGGACGCGCAGCCGCGGGTGCTCGACGCCGCCTTTCTGCCGGTCCCGGACGGCGCGGTGGGCGAGCTGTACGTGGCCGGTCCCGGCGTCGCCCGCGGCTATGTGGGCCGGGCCGCGCTGACGGCGCAGCGGTTCGTCCCCGATCCCTACGGTCCGGCGGGGACACGGATGCACCGCACCGGGCAGCTCGCGCGCCGCACGGCGGCGGGGGAGGTGCAACTGCTCGGCCGTACCGACCGGCAGCTGTGGTTACGCGGACACCGGACCGACCCGGCGGAGACCGAGGAGGCGCTGCACGACCACCCCGGCGTCGGCGAGGCCGTCGTCATCGACGTGCGGCCCGCACCGGGCGATGTCCGCCTGGCCGCCTATGTGGTGCCGCGCCCCGGCGCGCAGGGCCTGGACGCCGCGGCGCTGGTGGCCCACTGCGGGCGGCGGCTGCCCGGACATCTGGTACCCGGGAGCCTCACCCTCCTCGACGAGCTGCCGCGCGACGCCGACGGGCGCGTGGAGCGGGCGGCGCTGCCCGGGGCGTACGGGCGGCGCGGGCCGGACAGCTCCGGCAGGCGGGCCTCGCCGGGGCCGCGCACGCTCCTCGGCGGGCGCGCACTCGCCGAACTGCTCGCGGCACACCGGGTGCCGGGCGCCTGCGTCGCCGTGCTGGAGGACGGCGGTCTGGTCGCGGTCGAGGCCGCGGGCTTCGACGGCGCGGGCAGGCCGATCACCCCGCGTACCGCCTTCCCGGTGGGGGAGTTGAGCCGGTACGTCGCGGTCCTGGGCGCGCTGCGTCTGGTGGACGAGGGCGTGCTCGCGCTGGACGCCGAGGTAGGCCGGGCCGGGGACGCGCCGGTCACCCTGGCGGATCTGCTGGGCCGCTGCCGCGCCGACGCGGGCGCCGGGCTGCTGGAGAACGTCACGGGCGAGGCGTTCGGCCCGCTGATGCGGCGCCTGGTGCTCGGCCCGCTCGGCCTGGACGACAGTTCGTTCGGCGAACCCCCGCCCCGTACGAGGGGCCGGACCGGCGCCCCCGTGGCCCGCCTGGGCCATGACGCCGCCGGCCGGGCGCTCGACGGCGCCCGCCGGGCCGCGGATCCGGCCGAGCTGTGGACCACCGCCGCCGACCTGGCCGAGGTGGTGCTGGAGATCCGGCGTTCCGTGCTCGGCGCCCCGCTCGCGCTGATCGGCCGGGACACCGCGGCCCGCCTGCTGGCCCGCAGGGCCCGCGAACCGCGCGGGATCCGGACGAGAGGCCCCGACCCGGACGGCCTCGACGGCCTCGACGGCCCGGCCACGACGGCCGACGCCCCCGGCTCCGACCTGGAGTTCGCGCACGAGGCCGGCCCGCCCGGCTACTACGCCGCTTCGCTGCTCTGCCTGCGCGCGGGCAGCGGCCTCGTCGTACTGGCCAACGGCCGGGCCGGCAACCGGGTGAGCAAGGAGATCGAGGCCCGGCTGAGAGGTATACACCAAACGGCGGACCCGCCTCGGACGGCCGGTGACGGAACGTAGCGGAATTCACCGGATCCGCAAGAAAAGCGCGAAGTCACCGCCACTGAGCGTGAATTGGTGCAGAACTGTGTTGTCAAGATCTGATCTAGTCCACAGAATGTCCGAGCAGTGTCTCCGCGGGGGGTGGGGGTGCGCGCAGTCTCGGGGGGAGGCGGTATGGCGCCCCATTTGTCTTTCCAGGTGCTGGGTCCGCTGAAGGTGAGCGTGGACGGCCGGCCGCTACCGCTGCGCAGCGCACGGCAGCGCACGGTGCTGGCCATGCTGCTGCTGACTCCGGGGCGGGCCGTCTCCGTGGACGCGCTCGCGGACGCCGTCTGGCACAGTGACCCTCCCGTCACCGTCCGCAACCAGATCGCCATCTGCGTCTCCGCGCTGCGCAAGACATTCCGCGACGAGGCGGGCGTCGGCGGCCTCATCGAGACGCAGCTCCCCGGCTATGTGCTGCACCGCGAGGGCCACTACGTGGACGTGGCCCACCTGTACGAGTCGGCCGCCGCCGCCCGCGGCGCCGCCGAGGCCGGGGACCCGGGCGAGGCCGCGGCCCGCTTCGAGGACGCCCTCGCGCTGTGGTCGGGGCCGGTGCTCGACGGCATGGACGGCAGCGCGCTGAGCGGCACGGTCGGCCGGATCTCCGAGCTGAGGATCGACCTGGCCGAGGAGTACGCCGCCGTCCAGCTCCAGCAGGGCCGCCACCGGTCGGTGGTGGAGAGCCTGGGTCCGATCGTCGCGGAGAACCCGCTGCGCGAGCACGCCCGCGCCGTCCTCATGCAGGCGTACCACCAGTTGGGCCGCCGGTCCGAAGCGCTGGACTGCTACCGCGAAGGGCGCCGTGTCCTCGTCGCCGAGCTGGGCGTCGAACCCGGCGCCGAACTACGGGAACTGCACCGCACGGTGCTGGAGGGCGACGGGCAGATCCTGGTGCGGCCCGCCGCCGTACCGGACGTCACTGTGCCCGATGCCGTTACCGGCCCCGTCCTTGACACCGGACCGCGCCAACTCCCCCTGGCCCGCGAGCCGTTCGTCGGCCGGGAAGGCGCCCTTGAGCTGCTGCGGCGGCTCGTGCCGTCGGCGTCGGGGTACGCCGACGCCACCACGGCCCGCATCGCGACGGTCTGCGGCACCGCCGGGGTCGGCAAGAGCGCCCTCGCCCTGCACTGGGCCGACCGCGTCGCGGGGCGCTTCCCCGACGGCCGGCTCTACGTGGACCTCCGGGGCCCGCACGGACACGGCGGTCCCGGCACCCCCGAGGCGGCCCTGGACCGGGCGCTGCGCGCGCTCGGTGTGCCGGGCACCTCGATCCCGGCCGACCTTGAGGACCGGGCCGCGCTCTACCGCGGCACCCTCGACGGCAGACGGCTGCTCGTCATCCTCGACAACGCCCGCTCCGTGGAACAGATTCGCCCGCTGCTGCCCTGCCGTGGCTCCGCCCGGGTCCTGGTCACCAGCCGGGACCCGCTGAACGGCCTCGCCGGATCCTTCGCCGTGACCCGCGTGGAACTGGGCGCCATGAGCCCGGCCGAGTCCCTGGACCTGCTCGCCGCCACCATCGGCGAGCACCGGGTGACGGCCGAACCGGCCGCGGCGCGGCGCCTGGTGGACCTGTGCGACCGGCTTCCGCTGGCCCTGCGGGTCGTCGCCACCCGACTGCTGTCCGACCATCGGTGGACGCTGCGTCAGATGGCGGCGCGGATGGAGGACCGCCGCGAGCGAATGGGTGTGCTCAACCCGGGCGAGGGCGGGCTGCGTTCAGGCGTCTGGCTCGGCTATCGGGCACTGTCGGTGCAGGCCGCGCGGCTCTACCGACAGCTGAGCATGCTGGAGGTGCCCGACTTCCCGGCCTGGATAGGCGTCCCCGTCCTCGGCGTCACCCCGGACGCCTCCGAGCGGTTACTGCTCCAACTCGTCGGCGCCCAGCTCCTGGAGACCCGTCCCGCCCAGGGCGGCGGGACCCGCTTCCGCTTCCAGGACACGATGCGCCTGTTCGCCCGGGAGCGGTGCCTGGCCGAGGACGACGCGCAGGAATGCGAACAGAGCCTGGACCGGATCCTGACCGCCGTGCTCACGCTGGTGTACGCGGCCCAGGAGCAGCTGTACGGGAAGGGCAAGGCGCCGCACGGGGATCCGGCGCACACCGAGCCGGTCCCGGGCGAGACGGTCAGCGAACTCGTCGCCGACCCCATCAAGTGGTTCGAGGACGAGCGCGAGACGCTCGACGCCCTGGTGGCGCAGGCGGTCCGGGACGGGCACGCGGCCCGTGCCTGGCTCCTCGTGGTGGGGGCGGTCCCGTTCTACGAGACCCGCAACTACCTGGAGGACTGGCGGCGTACCGCCGAGTGCGCTCTCGACGGCGCCCGGCGCGCCGGCCACACCCGCGGCGCGGGCACCATGCTCCGCTGTCTGGGGACACTCGCCATCTACCAGCGCCGCTACGAGGAGGCGCGGGAGCTGCTGCTCACCGCCCTGACCCAGCTGGAGCGGACCGACGACACCCAGGGCCGGGCCATCGCGCGGCGCAACCTCGCGGTGTGCGCCCGCTTCCTCGGCGACCTCACCGGTGCGGCCCGCTACTGCGAGGAGTCCCTGGTGCTGTTCCGGCAGGCCGGGGACAACTCGGGCCTCTCCCACGCGCTGGGGTTGCTCGCCCAGATCGAGATCGAGCAGGGCGACCCCGAACGCGGCGTGGAGCTGAGCAGCCAGGCGATCGAGGTCAGTTACACGGCCGGGTCGCTGCGCAGCCGCACCCAGAACCTCTACCGGCTCGCCGAGGCACTGCTCGGCGCGGGCCGGGCGCCGCAGGCGGAGCGGATCTGCCACGACGTGGTGGGCCTCACCCGCGGCCAGGGCGACCGGCTCGGCGAGGCCCACGGGCTGTGCGCCCTCGGCGAGGCCCAGTGGCGGCAGAACGAGCCGCACAAGGCCCGGGCCAGTCTGCTGCGGGCGCTGCGCCTCGCCGAAGAGGTGGGCGACCGGTTCCTGCAGGCCCGCATCGTCACGCACCTCGCCTGCGCCGAGGCGATCAGCGGCGCCAGCGGCGCGGGCGAACCCCTGGACTGGGCCCAGGAGGAGTTCCGTACGTTCAAGGCGCCGATGTGGGTGCGGCGCGCCGGCCGGCTGCGCGAGGTGCTGGAGTCGCACGACGCGGTCCGCCCCATCGAAGGATCGGTCCTGGCCTGCCTGCTCGCCGACCGCTGAGCCGAGTCACCCGCCGCCTCCCGCGTACGGCGCCCGGCATCCCACGTACGGCGCCCCGGGTCTCGCGCACGGCGCCCCGCATCCCACCTACGCCGTCCCACCTACGCCGTCCCACCTACGCCGTCCCACCTACGCCGTCCCACCTACGCCGTCCCGCATACGGCGTCCCGCATAGGCGTCACGTCCAGGGCAGGTCGTCCTCGACGGTGCTGCTCCGCGCGCTGATCCCGGTCCACGGCAGATCCTCGTCCCCCACCCCGGCGCCCACGGCGAGAAGCAGCGGAAGAAGGAGGAGCGCGGCGCCGGCGAGCGCACTCGCGGCCATACGGGGCTTACGCATGATGGATTCTCCTCATTGTTTCTGCAAATGCTTGCGGAAGTGCCCTGACGCACTTTCTGGAAGCATCCTATGAGGTACGTGCTTTTGATGTGATTTCCCCGCTGTTTCGCGTACTCGAAATCGACTCGATATCGCGGAAAAAGTGCTCGCGGATAGTCTTCCGGAGAAGAATTCGCAGTGGACATCGGGGGATGGGGATTGCGCTGTGCTGAACTCCGCTGGTGTGGCATTGAGACCCGTCGAAAGGGTCGGCGAGCCGCACGGTCCGGGCGCGGACATATCGGGGGCGCTCGAATTCAGACTGCTGGGCCCGGTCTCCGCGACCCGGGCGGGCACGGTGGTCCCGCTCTCAGGGGCGAAGATCCACACGGTACTCGCGGTACTGCTGCTCGCCCGCGGCGCTCTGGTCGCCGACAGCCGGCTGAGTACTGCGCTGTGGGGAGAGGCGCCGCCGCCCACGTCGAACGCGCAGATCTATACCTATGTCTCCCGGCTCAGAAAAGCACTCGGGAACCATGTGCAGATCTTTCGGAAAGGGCCGGGATATATTCTCGATCCCCGAGAGGCGAAGGTTGACCTGTTCTCCTTCGAACGGCTCGAACGACTTGGCCGCCAAGCCCTTGAGGAGGGCCGCCACGAGGAAGCGGGCAGACTTCTCGGTGGCGCGCTCGACTGCTGGAGCGGCTATGCCCTGGAGAACGTGACCGAGCACCTTCTGCAGTTCGAGCGGCCACGTCTGGAATTCCTACGGGCGCAGGCCCTGGAACGCCGCATCGAGGCGGACCTGTCGTTCGGCCGGCACCGCTCCCTGGTCCCCGAACTCCTCTCCCTGGTGGCCCGCTTCCCCATGGACGAGAATCTGCGCGCCCACCTCATCACCGCACTGCACCGCTCCGACCGGCAGGCCGAGGCCGTCCAGGTCTACGGCGAAGGCCGGCGGATCCTCGACGAACAACTCGGCGTCGTACCCGGGCGACTGCTCAGTAGGGCCTATCTGCGGATGCTGCGCGGCGAGAGACCCGACACGCCGCGCCGGCCGCACGTGCTGCTGCCCGGCCGGGCCGCCGCGTTCACCGGTCGCGCCGCCGACGCGGCCCGGCTCAGGTCGCTGCTGCTGCGCCGCCCCTCGGGCCCCGCCGCCCGGCTCGGTGCGGTACTCGTCACGGGCATGCCCGGCAGCGGCAAGACGGCTTTGGCCGCCGAAGTCGCCCACGGCTGTGCCGAGGCGTTCCCGGACGGCGTGGTGCACGCCGACCTCCAGGACGCCGACGGGACCGCCCGCCCGCCCGCGGCCGTACTCGCGGAGATCCTCGCCGCGCTGGGCGAGACACCGGACACCGGGCACACCGCCCGGCACGGCCTGAACGAACTGGTGAGCCGCTACCGGGCCCGGACCGCGGACGCCCGGCTGCTCGTCGTACTCGACGACGCGTCGAGCGCCGTACAACTGACCGGGCTGCTGCCCGCCGGCCGGGACAGCGCGCTGCTCGCCACCGGCCGGGCACGGCTGGCGTGCGTGCCAGCCGCCCGCACCATGAGCCTCGGACCGCTGGGCGACGAGGACGCGGTGGCGCTGCTCGCAGAGACCGTCGGCGCAGACCGTATCCGCGCCGAACCCGCCGCGGTCCGGGACCTGGTGCGCTACTGCGCCGGGCTGCCGCTCGCGCTGCGGATCGCGGGCGCCCGGCTCGCCGCCCGCCCGCACCGGACCGTGGCCCGGCTCACCGCCCGGCTCGCCGACCCGCGCACCCGCGTCGCCGCCCTGAGCTACGGCAGCCTCGACCTGACCCGCACCTTCGGCCACGCCCTCACCCGGCTGACCCCGGCCACCGCCGCCCTGCTGCCCTGGCTCGCCTCCGTGGGGCCGGGCCCCTTCACCGCCCGGCTCGCGGGCGAGGTGACCGGCCTGGCCGAGACCGAGGCGGAACGCGCCCTGGAAGAACTCGTCGACGGCAGCCTGCTCCTCGCCGAGCCCGACGGCGCTCTCGGCGAGGACCGCTACCGCTTCCACCCGCTGGTCCTGCTGCACGCGGACACGACTCCCCGACGGGAGCTGCCCCGGTGACCCCGTGCCCGGCCGACGGCAAACCCGACGACAGCCCTGTTCAAGACAGCCGGCCGAGGCCGGCCGCCATGAAGCGTAAGGATGGTGACTGCCATGAGTGAGGCGGCCCCGATCACTCGACAAGACGCGGTACAGGCCCTCTACTCGGCCATCGAGGAAGCGGCCGGACTGCTGGAGGTGCCGTACGCGCGCGACGACGTGCTGCGCGTCCTGGATCTGTACGGAGGCGATCTCACCCAGGCACAGGTCGCGTTCCGGGTGGCGACCGGTGCGCGCCGCGCGGGCGAGCTGGACTGCCGGTTCACGGTGCCGCAGGACATCGACCCGTACCGACTCGCCCTGGAAAACGGGCTGTTGGAGAAGACGGACCACCCCGTGGCCCAGTTGCTCGCGGACCTGCGCGACAACTGCCCCGTCGACGGCTACGGCATCGACTTCGGTGTCGTCGGAGGGTTCAAGAAGATATGGGTGGTGCTGCCCCGCACCGCCCTCCAGGACGTCAAGAAGCTCGCCGGCCTCCCGTCGATGCCGCCCAGCCTGGGCGCGAGCCTCGACTTCATCGCCCGGCACGGCCTGGGCGACACCGTCGGCCTGCTCGGCATCGACTACCGCAACCGCACCGTCAACATCTACTTCGGCGAGCCGCCCGCCGGCGGCATCGCGCCCGAGTCCGTACGAGCCATGCTCCGCGAGGTCGACCAGGCCGAACCCAGCGAGCAGATGCTCCGGCTCGGCCGCCGGGCCTTCGGCGTCTACGTGACCCTCGACTGGGACTCCCCGGTCATCGAGCGGATCTCCTTCGCCGTGGTCACGACGGACCCGGCCTCCCTGCCCGTCGAACTCGACGAGCGGATCGGGCTGTTCGTACGGCATGTGCAGGACGCCGACCCCAACACGAAGTTCGTCTACGCGGTCGCCTCCCAGCCCGACGGTGAGTACTACAAGCTCCAGGCCTACTACCGCTGGGACTCCGGCGTGCCGGAGATCATGCAGCTCCACGAAGGGGCCCTCGCGGACCCCGTGTGAGCCCGCGCCGCCTCCGCGCCGCGCTCCTCCTCTCCTCTCCTTGCCTCTCTGTCCCCTTTGCCTTGTCGTCCCATCTTTTCGAAAGGTCGCACCTTGAGCACCGTAGAAGTTCCGGTACTGATCGTGGGCGGCGGCGGTTCCGGCCTGGCCGCCTCCGTCTTCCTGTCAGGCCACGGCGTCGAGCACCTGCTGGTGGAGCGCCGCGCGGACACCTCGCGCCTGCCGAAGGCGCACTACATCAACCAGCGCACCATGGGGATCTTCCGCCAGTACGGCCTGGCGGACGACGTGGCCGAACCGGCCGCCGCACCCGAGCAGTTCGGCAAGGTCCGCTGGCAGACCACGCTCACCGGCCCGGGCCCGCTCGACGGGCGGATCATCCACGAGATGGACGGCTTCGGCGGCGGCACGCTGCGCGAGACCTACGAAGCGGCGGGCCCCGTGATGCCCGCCAAACTGCCGCAACTGCGCCTCGAACCGGTGCTGCGCCGCCACGCGGAGGAGCGGAACCCCGGACGCGTCCGGTTCGGCCACGAACTCGTCTCGCTCACCGAGGACGAGGGCGGCAGCGGCGTCACCGCCGAGATCCGCTCCACCGAGACCGGCGAGACCACGACGGTCGTCGCGCGGTACGTGATCGCGGCGGACGCCGGCCGCACGGTGGGCCCCGCCCTCGGCGTACGCATGGAGGGCCTGCCCGCCCTGTTCGACGCCACCACGGCGTACTTCTCCGCCGATCTGTCGCAGTGGTGGACCGAGGGCTCGGTCATCACCTGGTTCCTCAACCCCTACCGCCGCGAACTCTCCAGCGCCCTCATCGAGATGGGCCCGACCTGGGGCAAGCACTGCGAGGAGTGGGGCCTGCACCTGCCGCTCGTCGGTATCGACAGCACCGACGAGGAAGCCGTCGTCGGCCGTATCCGCGAGGTGCTCGGCCTGCCCGACCTCGAACTGACCCTGCACGACGTGACCAGCTGGAGCGTGGAGGCGGTACTCGCCGAGCGCTACCGCCACGGCCGGGCGTTCCTCGTCGGTGACGCCGCCCACCGCCAGCCGCCCGCGGTCGGCCTCGGCCTCAACAGCGGCATCCAGGACGCGCACAACCTCGCCTGGAAGCTCGCCGCCGTGCTCCAGGGCCGCGCGGGCGACAGCCTGCTCGACACCTACGAGGCCGAGCGCCGCCCCGTCGGCCAGTACAACCTGGGCTGGGCGATGTCCGCCGCCTCGCACCACCAGGTGGTCATCGACGCCGCGGTCGGACTCGGCCCGCACGTGCCGCCGGAGCGCCGCACGCCCGTGTTCTTCTCCTACTTCTCACCGACCCCGGTCGGTGCCGCGCAGCGCGCCCGGGCGGCGGAGATCTTCGCCACCCACCGCGGCGAGTGCCAGGCCCTCGACGTGGAGACCGGCTTCGCCTACGAGCAGGGCGCGGTCGTCCCGGACGGCAGCCGCCCGCCGGCCCGCTCGCCGCTCGGCGACGAGTACCGGCCCACGACCCGCCCGGGGCACCTGCTGCCGCACGCCTGGGTCGAGCGGGACGGTACGCGGGTGTCCACCCACGACCTGGTCGGCTCCGGCACGGGCTTCGTGCTGATCACCGGGGCGGACGGGGCCGCCTGGACCCGGGCCGCCGAACTGGCCGCCGAGAAGCTCTCCGTCCCCGTGACCACGGTCCGGATCGGCGACGGCGGCGAGTACACCGACGCCGACGGCGCCTGGCAGCGCCTGCGCGAAACGGACGGGGCGGGCGCCGTCCTGGTCCGGCCCGACCAGCACGTGGCCTGGCGCGCCACGGGCGCCGAGGCGGACCCGGCGGGAGCCCTCACCGAGGCACTCTCCCTCGTCCTGGGGCACCGCACCCCGTGACCACCCACACCACCCGCCCGAGCCCTCTGAAGAACACGGAAGACACAGCATGATCAACAGAAGGTCCTTCCTCGCCGGCGCCGGCGGGGTCACGCTGGCCACGACGGCGCTGTCCGGCGCCGCGCAGGCCAAGTCCGCCGGCTTCGGCAGCCAGTGGAACCGGCTGGCCGACCGGCTCCAGGGACGTCTCGTACTCCCGTCGGACACGGACTACCAGCGGGCCAAGCAGCTCTACCAGGTCCAGTTCGACGCCACCAGCCCCAGGGCGGTCGCCTACTGCGCCTCCACCGCCGACGTCGCCACCTGCGTCCGCTTCGCCGAGGCGCACGGCATACATGTCGCCGCGCGCAGCGGCGGCCACAGCGCGGCCGGCTACTCCACCACCCAGGGCCTGGTCATCGATGTCTCCGGGCTCAACTCCATCGCGCTCGGCGACGGTTCGGTGCGGATGGGGCCCGGCGCCCAGCTCGTCGACATGGCGGACAGGCTCGCCCCGGCCGGCCTCGGCATCTCCGGCGGATACTGCCCCACCGTCGCGGCCGGCGGGTTCTTCCAGGGCGGCGGCATGGGCCTGTTCACCCGCAGCATCGGCATCGCCTCCGACAAGGTGACCTCGGCGCAGGTGGTCCTCGCCGACGGGCGCACCGTCACCGCCTCGCCGGACCGCCACAGCGATCTGTACTGGGCCCTGCGCGGGGGCGGCGGCGGCAACTTCGGCATCGTCACCTCGTACGAGGTCACGCCCTCGCCGCTGACCGACGTGGCCGCCATCAACCTCGTCTGGACCTTCGACCAGTCCCTGGACATGCTCGACGGCTGGACCCGGTGGCTCGCCGACGCCCCGTGGACGATCGGCAGCGGTGTCAACGTCACGCTCACCGACGCCGGTCCCGGCACCGTGCCGACCGCCTCGGTGTTCCTCGCCTCGGTGGACACCGGCGCCACGTTCGACACCGAGATCGCCCGGCTGATCTCGCTGGTCGGCCAACCCCCGGTCTACCAGCAGAAGTTCACCGCCCCGTACAAGTCGGTCCTGATGCAGCTGTACCTGTGCTCCGAGCTGACGGTGCAGCAGTGCCACCGCGCCGACACCTCGCCCGACGGGAAGATCCAGCGCCCGGCGTTCGGCGCCTGGCGCAGCCGGCTGTTCGAGCGGACCATGCCGCGCGAGGGCTGGGCCAAGGCACTGGAGGCGTTCGACGCGAACCGGTTCGCCGGGCAGATGCGCCAGCTGCAGATCTCGGCCCTCGGCGGCCGGGCCAACACCGTGGCCCGCGACGCCACCGCCTATGTCCACCGCGACAGCCTCTTCTCCGTCAGCTACCTGACCTCGAACGCCGCCGCGCCGGTCTCGGCCGAGGCCAAGGCCGCCGCGGCGCAGTACGTCGACAGCGGCTTCGCGGTGATCGACCCGTACTCCAACGGCGAGACGTACCAGAACTTCATCGACCCGCGACTGCCGGACTGGCAGCGCTCCTACTACGGCGAGAACTACGCGCGCCTGGCCCGGGTCAAGGAGAAGTACGACCCGTACCGGTTCTTCCGGTTCGCACAAGGCGTCCGCTGACCCACCGCCCAGCTCCGCCGGGGATCGCCTCCCCGGCGGGGCGGGCCCGTTTCCCGTAACCCCGGGCCCCCGCCGGTGCGGACCGGCCCAGACAGGAGTACTCCATGAAGATCGCGGACCGCAGGCGCCCGGCCCCGCTGGCGCTGCCCGACGGAGTTCGCCCGGACGACGTGCGGCGGGCCACCACCCGGCTGGTCGCGTACGTCAGCGGCAGAACCGACGACGACGGGGCGATACGGGAGCAGTGCGAGAGCAGAGTGCTGGAGTCCGCGCTCGCCCTCTCACTGATCACCCGGACCGGCGCCGACTCCCCGGCCCGGGACCGCCTCCTGGCCTATCTGCGCGGTCATCTGGAGTCCCCCGACCAGCTCGACCGGGTGCTCGCCTCGCTCGCCGTCGGGGCCGCCGCGGGCCGGGAACCCGGCGGCGACAGCGCCCTCGTCGGCACCCTCGCGTCGGGCATCCTGGGCGCCGCGCCGGGCTTCATCTCCACCCGCCGCCGCCTCATGGTGTACGCGGTGCTCTCGGTGCTCGGCTGCCCGCTGCCCGCCGACGCCGAACTCCCGGGCGGCGGACAGGTACCCACCGACCCGCTGCACTCCTGGGCCGCCGTGCAGCAGGCGTCCATCACGCTGATCCTGGCCGGCGCCCTCGGCGTACGGAACCGGGCCACCGAGGCCGCCCTGGACACCCTGCTGGCCACCGACCCCGCCACCTCGGTGTGGGAGGGCTACGCGCTGATGCACCTGCTGGTGCTGCACGCGCTCGCCGGAACACCCGGCCACGAGGAGACCGTGCGGGGCGGCCTCACGACACTGCTGCGCCACCAACGCGCCGACGGCGGCTTCCCGTTCGTCCTGGAGATGCACAACTGGTGCACGTCCACCGGCGGTCTCGCCCTGCACGCGGCGGGCGCAGACCCGCGATTGCTGCGCCGTATGGCCGCGACCCTCGGCGCCCAGCGCGGCGGCGCCGCGCTGCGCTCGCTCTCCCGCGGCGAGGCGCTGACCGGCGGCTGGTCCATGTCGCCGATCGTCGCGCAGAACGACGTCGACGACACCGCCTGCGCCCTGGAGTTCCTCCAGGTCGTCGACCCGGTCGCGCACGCGGAGACGGTACGGGGCGGGGTGGCCGCGCTGCTCGCCGTGCAGGGCACGGACGGCGGCTTCCCGACGTACGTCCAGGGAGCCTCCTCCGAACCGTGCATGACGGCCGCCGCGGTCTGCGCGCTCGGCCCGCACCCGGCCACCGCACCGCAGCGCCGGAAGGCCCTGGGGTTCCTCGCCGACAGCCAGCTCGCCGACGGCGGCTTCGAGCCGGGCTGGAGCCGCAGCCGCCTGCACAGCCTGTTCCGGGTACGGCTCGCCGCCTGCACGGCGAGCCCGGACGACGCGCGCTCGGCCGCCATGGCCGCGCGGATCGAGCAGACGGTGCGCGAGACACAGAACACCGACGGCGGCTGGGGCATGCAGCCCGGTGACCCCAGCGACGACATCAGCACCGCGTACGGCCTGATCACGCTCTGCCACGCCGACGATCCGCGGCCCGTCGGCGCCTCCCTGGCCTGGCTGCTGGAGCGGCAGAAGGCCGACGGCGGCTACGGCGGCCCGCCCGACATGGTCGGTCCGCGCCCCTTCGCCTACCGCTTCCCGCTGCTCACCGACATCCCGGTGCTGCTCGCCCTTGGCCATGTCCGCGCGCGGGTACAGGAGATGCAGTGAGTTCCGAACCGGACACCCACCGCGACCGCTGAACCAACTGCCCCGTGAGAAGCACCTTCACCCCCACTGAACACGGAGAGACAGACATGCTGAGAAAACTGGCCGCCCTGCCCAGCGGAAGGGTCGGCAAGTGGGTCGTGATCGCGCTCTGGGCCGTCGTGCTGGTCCCGGCGCTGATGCTGGCCGGGAAGCTCGGTGACGCGGAGGAGAACGACAACTCGGCCTGGCTGCCCGGCAACGCGGAGGCCACCGCCGTCGTCGAGCGCGCCCAGAAGCTGATGCCCGCCGACTCCGTCCCCGCGATCGTGATCTACGACCGGGCCGGCGGGGTCACCGACGCCGACCTGGCCAAGGCACAGGCGGACGCCGAGGCGTTCCGGAGCATCGAGAACGTCGTCGGCCCGCCGCAGGAACCGGTCAAGTCCCAGGACGGCGAGGCCATCCAGACCATCGTCCAGGTCCACAAGGACCAGTCCGGCTGGGAAGGACTAGGCAAGGTCGTCGACGCGATGACCGAGGTCGGGAAGCAGGACACGGACGGCCTCGGCTTCCATGTCACGGGACCCGCCGGCTACGGCGCCGACTCGATCAAGGCGTTCGGCGGCGGCGGCGCGCTGACCACGATCACCGCGCTGGTCGTGGTGCTGATCCTGCTGATCACCTACCGCAGCCCGGTACTTCCCCTGCTGCCGCTGATCACCGTCGGCGTCGCCCTGATGGTGGCGGAGGCGGTGATCTATCTGCTGGCCAGGGACGCCGGCCTCGTCATCAACAAACAGACCAGCTTCATCCTGGTCGTCCTGATCTTCGGCGCCGCCACCGACTACGCGCTGCTGCTGATCTCCCGCTACCGGGAGGAGTTGGCGCGCCACGAGGACCGGCACGAGGCGATGGCGGAGGCCCTGTACCGCTCGGGCCCGGCGATCGTGGCCAGCGCGGCGACCGTCGCGGTCAGCCTGACCCTGCTGACGCTCGCCGTCCTCAACTCCACCAAGGGCATGGGCCCGGCCTGCGCCATCGGCGTCCTGGTCGGCCTGTTCGCCATGGTGACGCTGATGCCGGCACTGCTGGTCGCCTGCGGCCGATGGATCTTCTGGCCGGTGAAGCCGGTGTACGGCGCCGAGACGACGCACAAGGACAGCGTCTGGACCCGGGTCGGCAAGGCCATCTCCGGCCGTCCCCGCCTGGTGTGGGTGGGCACCGTACTGGTGCTCGCCGCGATGACGCTCGGCACGCTCGGGCTCGACGCCTCGGGCCTGTCCAACAAGGACCAGTTCACCAACAAGCCCCAGATGGCGGTCGGTGAGGAGATCCGCGCCGAGCACTTCCCGGCCGGAGCCGGCGACCCCGTCTACGTGGTGGCCAAGGCCGGCGCGGCGGACCAGGTCAAGACGGCACTGGCCGAGGTGCCCGGCTTCAGCGGCGTCGAGGACCCCGTGGTCAGCGGCGGCGAGGCGGTGCTGCTCGCGCAGTTGGAGGCCGAGCCCACCAGCGAGGCGGCGATGCGCACCGTCGAACGCGCCCGGACCGCGGTCCACCGGATCGACGGCGCGGACGCACAGGTCGGCGGCAGCACCGCGATCATGGTCGACACCCAGAACGCGGCGGCCCGCGACTCCAAGGTGATCATCCCGATCGTGCTGCTCGTGGTGCTGCTCATCCTGGGGGTGCTGCTGCGCGCGGTGGTCGCGCCGCTGCTGCTGATGGCGACGGTGCTGCTGTCGTTCGGCGCGGCCCTCGGCGTGAGCAGCCTGGTGTTCGAGCATGTCTTCGGCCTCGCCGGGGCCGAGGCGTCGTTCCCGCTGCTGGCGTTCGTGTTCCTGGTGGCGCTGGGCATCGACTACAACATCTTCCTGGTCACCCGGGTCCGCGAGGACACACTGCTGCACGGCACCCGCCGCGCCGCGCTGACCGGCCTGTCGTCCACCGGCGGTGTGATCACCTCGGCGGGTGTGGTGCTGGCCGGCACCTTCGCGGCGATGGCCTCGCTGCCGCTGGTCTTCGCGGTACAGCTGGGATTCGCGGTGGCGTTCGGCGTACTGCTCGACACCCTCGTGGTGCGCTCGGTGCTGGTCACCGCGCTCACCCTGGACGTGGGCCGCTGGATGTGGTGGCCCAGCAAGCTGTTCCGGCAGCACGACGACGCGGTGGCGCCGGTGGGCGAACCCGGTCAGGTGCCCGTGTACAGCGGTAAATGAACCACCCCTGCCACGGGTCCCCGGTGCCGCCCGCACGGCGGCGCCGGGCCCGTGCGCGGGAGGCCGGCCGGTGGACCGAGGGGAGCGGACCGGGCCGTGCCACGTGTACTTCGAGCGGGGGCTTGTGACAGAGGCGACCGCATGCACAGTCCGGGGCATGTCCGGACAATATTTTCGGGGCAGAACTATGAGTGCAGAGTCGATGGACAGGGGAATCCGCCGCAGCACCATGACCGCCGTCCCGGTGGCCGTCGGACAGAGCGGAAGACAGGCCGTTGCCGAGCAGCGGCCAGGGGGGAGCACGGGGATCGCGGGGAGCACGGAAGGCACCGGTACACAGCGCCTGGCGGAACTGGAGCGCGAGGTCCGGGAGTTGAAGCGGGCCAACGAGACACTCAAGCAGTACGTGAGCAAGGTGCTGGACCTCGACACCACCGCCTTCCCGCGGCGCCGGGACGACAGCGTCCCGGACACCGCCGGACACCCCGGCCCGGACACCGCCGGACACCCCGGCCCGGACGCGGCCGGTCCGCCGGCCCCTCCCGCGTCGGACGCCGGGGTGGAGTTCCGGGTCCTCGGCCCGGTCGAGGCCGCCGTCGGCGGCCGGTGGGTGGACCTGGGAGCGCCCAAACAGCGCGCGGCGCTCGTCCTGCTGGTGAGCCAGGTGGGCCAGCCGGTCTCGGTCGACGTACTGCTGGAGGCGCTGTGGGACGGCCGGCCGCCGCAGTCGGCGATCACGTCGCTGCACGCGTACATCGCCAATCTGCGGCGCGCCCTGGAACCGCACCGGGCCCCGCGCACCCCGGCGACGGTGCTGTGCACCCGCGGGCGGGGCTATCTGCTGGACAGCCGGGCCGTCTCGGTCGACGCCCACCGCTTCGGGGAGAGCGCCACCGCCGGCTGGCAGGCGCTGGACCGGGGTGATCCGCAGCGGGCGCTGTACGCGTTCGAGGCGGGCCTGGCGCTGTGGCGCGGAGAGGCGTACGCGGAGGTGGCCGGGGCGCCGCAAGTCGCCCCGGAGGCCGTACGCCTGGAGGAGATGCGCCTGTCGGTGATCGAGGGCCGCTGCGCCACCCTGATCGCGGTGGGCAACCACGAGATGGCGGTGCCCGAACTGGTGGCGTTCACCCAGGCCCATCCGCTGCGCGAGTACGGCTGCGAACTGCTGAGCCTCGCGCTGTACCGGGCGGGCCGGCAGGCCGACGCCCTGTCGGTGCTGCGCGCCCACCAGAAGAAGATGCTGGAGGACCTGGGCATCTCGCCCAGCCCCGCGCTGCAGCACCTGGAACTGGAAATCCTGCGCCAGGCACCGGAGTTGGAGCACTCGTAGAATCCTGTCCCGGCCGAGGAAGCCTCCGGCGCGGCGGTCCTGGAAC
>NZ_JBHUZM010000142.1:0-18840 GCF_042667665.1 Streptomyces sp. NPDC057307
GATCAGTCCGGCGGGGGCCACTTCGCTGTGCGGGGGGTCAGACGCCGGCCGGGGCGCGTTCCGGTTCGGCGGCGGCAGGCTCCTCGGCGAGGCCCACCCTGCCGTGCAGCGTGCGCAGCGCGGCAGGCGCGTACCAGGCGCCGCGTCCCAGCAGCCGCATCGCGGCCGGTACGAGCACACCGCGCACCGCCACCGCGTCGATGACGATCGCCAGTCCGCTGCCGATGCCGAACATCTGGAGGAAGCTGATCCCGCTCGTACCGAAGGCGAAGAAGCTCACGGCCAGCAGCCCGGCCGCCATGCTGACGATCCGCCCGGTGCGGGCCAGACCCTGGGTGACGGTCGTCGTCCGGTCCGCGCCCGCGTCGTGCAACTCCTTCATCCGGCTGGTCACGAACACCTCGTAGTCCATGGACAGTCCGAAGGCGACGCAGAACAGCAGCACGGTCATCGAGGTGTCCATCGGCTGCGGGGTGAAGCCCAGCAGTGACGAGAGATGGCCGTCCTGGAAGATCCACACCATGGCGCCGATCGCGGCCGACAGGCTGATCGCGTTGAGCACCAGCGCGCGCAGCGGCTGGACGACGCTGCCGGTGAACAGGAACAGCAGGACGAAGGTGGTCACGACGACCAGCCCGATCGCCAGCGGCAGCCGGTCGCCGATGGACTGCCGGGAGTCGACCAGGACCGCGTCCGTGCCGCCGACCAGCATCTTGGTGTCCGCGGGCTGCTCCAGCGCCCGGATGTCCGCCACCAGGTCCTGGGCGGCACCGGACTTGGGCGCCGTGTCGGTGACGACCACGAGCCGCTGCGCGTCCGGCCGGGAGAGGGCCGTGTTCGCCGGGCCCGGCGCCTGGCCCCGCCCGTCGGTGTACGTGCCGGCGGAGGCGTCGACGCGTACGACACCGTCCAGCCGGGACAGTTCACCCGCGTACGCCGCCAGCGGCTCCGCGCCGACGGCGGAGGTGCTCACGATCTGGACGGCGCCCGCCTCGTCGGTCGGGAAGTCCTGCTGGACGGCCGTCGCGACCTGCCGGCCCGCCGCGTCCTCGGGCAGCACCCGCTCGTCGGGCGTGCCGAACGTGACGCCGAGCAGCGGGCTCGCGACGAGCAGCAGCACGGCGAGCACCGGCAGGGCGGTGAGGGCGGGGCGGCGCATGACGAGCGCGGCGAGCCGCCCCCAGAAGGGCGCGTCCGAGCGCCGTACGGTCCTGGCCCAGGGCAGCCGCCCCTTGTTGACCCGGTGGCCGAGCACGGCGAGCAGCGGCGGCACGACGAACAGGGCGGCGACGACGGCGATCACGACCACGCCGATTCCCGCGTAGGCGAAGGAGCGCAGGAAGAACGGCGGGAAGACGAGCAGCGCGGCGAGCGCGGCGGCGACCGTCGCGGCCGAGAACAGGATCGTGCGCCCGGCCGTCCGCACGGTGGTGCGCAGCGCCTCGGGGACCTCGTCCCCGGCGGCGAGCTGTTCGCGGAAGCGGCTGACGAGCAGGAGCGCGTAGTCGATGCCCAGGCCCAGGCCGAGGGCGGTCGTGAGGTTGATCGCGAAGACCGACACCTCGGTGACGCTGCCGAGGACGAAGAGGAGCGCGAACGTGCCGACGATCGCGATCAGTCCGATGACCAGGGGCAGTGTCGCGGCCACCAGGCTGCCGAAGGCGAGGACCAGCAGCAGGAGCGTCACGGGTACGGCGATCGCCTCGGCCACGGCGAGGTCGCCGGAGACCTGGGAACTGATGTCGATGCCGATGGCGGTCGCGCCGCCGGCCCGGACCTCGACACCGTCGCGCTCGCCCGTGTAGCGGTCGATCAACTCCTGGGCGCGTTCGGTGCGCCGGGTCTCGTCGCCCTTCACATGGAGGGCGATCAGCGCTTCGCCGCCGCTCTCCGAGACGAGCCGTGGGCTCTTGGTGTCCCAGTACGAGACGACGTTGCTCACGGTGCTGTCGTTCTTGAGCCCGTCCGTGAGGGCGCGGCCCCGCTCGTCCACGGCGGAGGAGCCGGGCCCCGGCCTGGTGCCCTCCCGGCCGACCAGGAACAGCAGGTTGGTCTCGCCCCCGAACTTCTCGTCGATGCGGACGGCGGCCCGCGACGACTGCGCGTCCGGGTCGTCGAAGCCGCCGCCGAGCAGCTTGCCGAAGGCGCCCGCTCCGAGCACGCCCATGGCGACCACGGCGACGGTGGCGAGTACGAGCAGGAGCCGCGACCTCTTCAGGGCCAGCTCAGCGATCTTGGACAGCACGGGATCCCCCATCTCCGAATGTTAACGGCGTCAACACCGACTCTGGCAGGGGATGTTAATAGTGTCAACATCGGGCAGGATGAAGGCATGGAGAACAATCGGGCGACCCGGGGGGCCAAGGCCGGCTATCACCACGGCGACCTGCGCAACGCGCTGATCACCGCCGGAGTGGAGCTCGCGACCGACGGAGGGCCGGCCAAGGTGGTCCTGCGCGAGGTGGCCCGCCGCGCGGGCGTCTCGGCCACCGCCGCCTACCGCCACTTCGCCGGCCAGGGCGATCTGCTCTTCGCGGTCAAGATCCAGGCGCAGCAGATGCTCGCGGACGCCATGGAGCGGGTGGCGGCGACGCCACCCGGCGAGGCGGCCGTCGGTGCGGACGGCTCCGGCCCGCATGCCACCGGTGCGGACTCCGTCGGTGCGGACGACCCCGGCGCGGCCGCCGAACAGCGGCTGGCGGCGATCGGCCGGGGTTACGTCGGCTTCGCCCTGGAGCAGCCCGGCCTCTTCCGTACGGCCTTCGGTCACTCGTTGCCGGGCGCCGGCGGGGACGCCGGATGGGGCGGTGTGACGCCGCCCGCCGACAACCCCGAGTACCGCTCGTACCGCCTGCTCACCGAGGCGCTGGACGAACTGGTCGCCACCGGCCGGATGCCCGCCCACAACCGCCCCGGCGCCGAGGCCGCCGCCTGGTCGACGGCGCACGGCCTCGCGATGCTCATTCTCGACGGACCGATGAGCCGGCTGCCGGTCGCGGACCGGGACGCCGTGATCGAACGCACGATCGACACCATCGTCGCCGGACTTCTGGTGCCCCGAGGGCGCCCCGACGGAGCGTGAACCGCGACCCTGCGCGGGCCGCCGCCGGGCGGCCGCGCGGCGGCACCCGACGCCCGCTCAGCACCCGCCCGCCGCCTGTCAATCGTCAAGCTTCCGTCAAGTCCCGTGCTGCTGAGGAAGGTTGAAGCGGCTCGTGATGTTGTCGTTGTGCGCGAGGTGCCCCGGCGCGGCCGTGGGCGTTGTACAACGTAAGCTGTACCGGTGCTGATTCGTGGCAAGAGCGGCGATACGTCCGTAAGCCCCGGCTGACCGGCTGCGGATCCGTCCATATCGGCGGAATCCCAGTCGCCAAGCCGCGCGGCGTGTCCGAAATGGGATGTTTGGGTCGGCAGTGTAGAACGGGAGACGTGACGGCAATGACGGTTGATCTCCAGCTCCGCGAGGGTCGCGCCGTCCCCGCAGCAGGCGGTCCGAGGTGACGGCCGCCCCCCGGAGGCCGGCCGAGACCTCCTCGCGTGCCACCCTCGACAAGGCGTCAGGTGAGAACTTTCCCGTCGCCCCCTTCTTCCTGCCACGTGCCTGGCGCGACGATCTGATGGCCGTCTACGGCTACGCCCGCCTCGTCGACGACATCGGCGACGGCGACCTGACGCCCGGCGGAGCCGACGCCCGCCACCTCGGCCTCGACGCCGGGGCGACGGACGACCGGCTCGCCATGCTGGACGCCTTCGAGGCCGATCTGAACCGGGTGTTCGACCCGGCGGGGCCGGTCCCCCGCCACCCGCTGCTGCGGGGTCTCGTCCCGACCGTACGGCGCCACGCGCTCACCCCCGAGCCGTTCCTCGGTCTGATCCAGGCCAATCGGCAGGACCAGTCCGTGCGCCGCTACGGCACCTACGACGACCTCCTCGCCTACTGCGAACTCTCCGCCAACCCCGTCGGCCGCCTCGTCCTCGCGATCACCGGCACCACGAGCCCCGAACGCGTCCGCCGCTCCGACGCCGTGTGCACCGGACTTCAGATCGTCGAGCATCTCCAGGACGTCGCCGAGGATCTCGCGGGCGACCGGATCTATCTGCCCGCCGACGACATGAAGCGGTTCCGTGTCACCGAGTCGGACCTCGCCGCGCCGACGGCGAACGCGTCCGTCCGGAGCCTGATCGCCTTCGAAGCCGAACGCGCGGGTCAACTCCTGGACGAGGGAGGGCCGTTGGTGCACAGCGTGCACGGCCGGCTCCGACTTCTTCTGGCCGGATTCGTCGGCGGGGGGCGCGCCGCTCTCTCGTCGGTCGCCGCCGTGGGACACGATGTACTGCCCGGACCGCCCAAAGCCACCACACCACGTCTGCTGCGTGAAGTGGGAGCAGTCCTGCGGAAAACGCACAGAAAGGGGTGAGCCGGATCGTGGAGGGACAGACCCCCGTGTCGGCGCCGGTACAGGCCGCGTACAGCTATTGCGAGGCCGTCACCGGGCAGCAGGCCCGTAACTTCGCCTACGGAATCCGGCTGCTGCCCGCCGAGAAACGGCAGGCCATGTCGGCGCTGTACGCGTTCTCGCGGCGCGTCGACGACATCGGCGACGGCACGCTGGAGCCCGGGGCCAAGCAGTCGAGGCTCGAAGACACCCGCGCTCTCCTCGGACGGATCAGGAACGGCCGGATCGAGGAGGACGACACCGACCCCGTCGCGGTCGCACTCACCGACGCGGCCGGCCGCTTCGCGCTCCCGCTCGGCGGACTCGACGAACTGATCGACGGCGTCCTGATGGACGTCAAGGGCGAGACGTACGAGACGTGGGACGACCTCAAGCTCTACTGCCGGTGCGTCGCCGGAGCCATCGGCCGACTCTCGCTCGGGGTGTTCGGCACCGACCCCGCCGCGCCGGGCGCCGAGCGCGCGTCCGAGTACGCCGACACCCTCGGCCTCGCGCTCCAACTGACCAACATCCTGCGCGACGTACGCGAGGACGCCGGTAACGCGCGCACCTATCTGCCCGCCGACGACCTCGCCAAGTTCGGCTGCTCGGCCGGCTTCGACAGCGCCACCCCGCCCGCCGGCTCCGACTTCGCCGGGCTCGTCCACTTCGAGGCCAGACGCGCCCGCGCGCTCTTCGCCGAGGGCTACCGGCTGCTGCCCATGCTCGACCGGCGCAGCGGCGCCTGCGTCGCCGCCATGGCGGGCATCTACCGCCGGCTCCTCGACCGCATCGAACGCGACCCCGAAGCCGTCCTGCGCGGCCGGGTCTCGCTGCCGGGACGCGAGAAGGCGTACGTCGCGGTGCGCGGGCTCTCCGGCCTCGACGCCAGGAACATCTCCCGGCAGAGCGTCAGGAGGCGCCCGTGACCAAGCTGTCCGGCGGCGCCGACGGCGGACTCGGCGTCCCGCGATCAACCTCCCGAGGACCTGCCGCGTCCCTGACTGCGACAGTCACGGGGGAGGACGTATGACGACATCCGGCAGTACGACATCGCGCCACGCGGTCGTCGTCGGCGGCGGCATCGCCGGTGTCACCGCCGCGCTCCAGCTCGCCGACGCCGGAGTGCGCGTGACGCTCGTCGAGGGCCGTCCCCGCCTCGGCGGTCTCGCCTTCTCCTTCACCCGCGACGAGTTGACCGTCGACAACGGCCAGCACGTGTATCTGCGCTGCTGCACGGCCTACCGCTGGTTCCTCGACCGCGTCGACGGCGCCGCCCTCGCCCCCGTGCAGGACCGGCTCGACGTCCCCGTACTGGACGTGGGACGCGACCGGCCCCGGGTCGGACGGCTGCGCCGCAACGCCCTGCCCGTACCGCTGCACCTCGCCGGAGGGCTCGCCGCCTACCCGCATCTCTCGCTCGCCGAGAAAGCCTCCGTAGGACGCGCCGCGCTCGCCCTCAAGGCACTCGACCCGGCCGACCCCGCACTCGACGGCATCGACTTCGCGACCTGGCTCGGCCGGCACGGCCAGTCGGCGCGTGCCGTCGAAGCCCTGTGGGACCTCGTCTGCGTCGCCACGCTCAACGTCGGCGCCGCACAGGCGTCCATGGGTCTGGCCGCGATGGTCTTCAAGACCGGACTGCTCTCCGAGCGCGGCGCCGCCGACATCGGCTGGGCCCGGGTGCCGCTCGGCGAGATCCACGACACGCTGGCCCGCAAGGCCCTCGACGCGGCGGGCGTACGCACCGAACTGCGCACCCGCGTCACGGCCGTGGCCCGCGTCGAGGACGGGCGCTGGAGCGTCGACGTACCGGGCGAGCGCATCGAGGCGGACGCGGTGATCCTCGCCGTACCCCAGCGCGAGACGCACGCGCTGCTGCCCGAAGGCGCGCTCGACCACCCGGGCCGGCTCCTCGACATCGGCACGTCGCCGATCCTCAACGTGCATGTCGTCTACGACCGCAAGGTGCTGCGCCGCCCGTTCTTCGCCGCTCTCGGCACCCCCGTGCAGTGGGTCTTCGACCGCACGGACGCCTCGGGCCTGAAGGAGGGTCAGTACGTGGCGCTGTCGCAGTCGGCCGTCACGGACGAGATCGACCTGCCCGTCGCCGAGCTGCGCGCCCGCTACCTGCCCGAGCTGAAACGTCTCCTCCCGGCGGCGAGAAGCGCCGAGGTGCGGGACTTCTTCGTCACACGGGAGCGGACGGCGACATTCGCCCCCACGCCCGGCGTGGGCCGGCTGCGCCCCGCCGCGCGCACCCGCGCGCCCGGCCTCTTTCTCGCCGGGGCGTGGACCGCGACCGGGTGGCCAGCGACCATGGAGGGCGCGGTCCGCAGCGGTTTCAGCGCGGCGGGCGCGGCCCTGTCCGAACTCGGCCGCGCCCACCGGCATCCGCTGCGGGAGGCCGCATGAGGCCGGAGGCGGCCGCCGTGCCGGGCACGGCGGGCAGGAGCGCGGCGACGAAGAGCGCCACCAGGACAGGTGCGGCAAGGACGAGTACGGCGACGACGCGTACGGGACCCATGAGTACTGCAGAAAGAGGAGAGACCGTGCCGACTGTGCCCCCGGCGAATCCGGCTGTCGACACCGCGGACGTCTTCGCGCTGCTGGAGCGCGGCCGAGCCCTGTCCACCCCCGTGCTGCGCGCGGCCGTCGGCAGGCTCGCCCCGCCGATGGACACCGTCGCCGCCTACCACTTCGGCTGGATCGACGCCGAGGGACGGCCCGCCGACGGTGACGGCGGCAAGGCCGTACGGCCCGCGCTCGCCCTGCTGTCGGCGGAGGCGGCCGGAGCGGCGGCCGAGACCGGTGTCCCCGGCGCCGTCGCCGTGGAACTGGTGCACAACTTCTCGCTGCTGCACGACGACCTGATGGACGGCGACGAGCAGCGCCGCCACCGGGACACCGTGTGGAAGGCGCACGGCCCCGCGCAGGCGATCCTCGTCGGTGACGCGCTGTTCGCGCTGGCCAACGAGATCCTGCTGGAGATCGGCACCGTCGAGGCCGGCCGCGCCACCCGCAGGCTCACCGTCGCCACCCGCAAACTGATCGACGGGCAGGCGCAGGACATCTCCTTCGAGCACCGCGAGCGGGTCACCGTCGAGGAGTGCCTGGAGATGGAGGGCAACAAGACGGGCGCGCTGCTCGCCTGCGCCGTGTCCATCGGCGCCGTACTCGGCGGGGCCGACGACCGGACGGCCGACGTCCTGGAGTCGTACGGCCACCACCTCGGCCTCGCCTTCCAGGCCGTCGACGACCTGCTCGGCATCTGGGGCGACCCCGGGGCCACCGGCAAGCAGACCTGGAGCGATCTGCGCCAGCGCAAGAAGTCCCTGCCGGTCGTCGCGGCTCTCGCCGCCGGCGGACCCGCGTCGGAGCGGCTCGGTGAACTGCTGGCCGCCGACGCCAAGAGCAGCGACTTCGCCAGCTTCTCTGAGGAGGAGTTCGCGACCAGGGCCGCGCTCATCGACGAGGCGGGCGGCCGGGAGTGGACCTCGCAGGAGGCCCGCAGGCAGCACACCGTCGCCATCGAGGCCCTGAGCGGCGTGGACATGCCCGAACGGGTCCGCGCACAGCTCACCGCGCTCGCGGACTTCGTCGTCGTACGAAAGAGATGATCACGACCGCCATTCGAAAGAGATGATCACCATCGCCATTCGCATATCCGCGCTCACCGGAGGTTGACGCACCGTCAGCCTCCGCAGTCGCCGTTCGTTCGGGCCGTTCGCGATCCGACGGACGACGGAGACCCCAGCACAGCAGAGGACCAACTGCACGTAAGGGGAAGCCATGACAGCGACGACCGACGGAAGCACCGGGGCCGTGGGACCCCGTGCTGCCGCGGCGAGCGAACCGCCCGACACCACTCCCGTCGCGAGCGACATCGGAGAGGCCGCACGGCGGGCCACCGCACGATCCGTCGAGCATCTGCTCGGCCAACAGGACGCCCAGGGCTGGTGGAAGGGCGATCTCGAGACCAATGTGACCATGGACGCCGAGGATCTGCTCCTCCGTCAGTTCCTCGGGGTGCAGGACGCGAGGACCACGGAGGCGGCCGGCCGGTTCATCCGGGGCGAGCAACGCGCCGACGGGACCTGGGCCACCTTCTACGGCGGACCCGGCGAACTCTCCACCACCATCGAGGGATACGTCGCGCTGCGCCTCGCCGGGGACAGACCCGACGCCCCGCACATGGCCCGCGCCGCCGCCTGGGTCAGGGAGCAGGGCGGCATCGCCGAGAGCCGGGTCTTCACCCGGATCTGGCTCGCGCTCTTCGGCTGGTGGAAGTGGGACGACCTGCCCGAGGTACCGCCCGAACTGATCTTCCTGCCCAAGTGGTTCCCGCTGAACATCTATTCGTTCGGCTGCTGGGCGCGGCAGACCATCGTGCCTCTCACGATCGTCTCGGCCCTGCGTCCCGTCCGTCCCGCGCCGTTCGCGCTCGACGAACTGCACGTGGACCTCGCCTCGCCGAACCCTACCAAGCCCCTTGCCGCGGCGGCGAGTTGGGACGGGATCTTCCAGCGCATCGACAAGGCCCTGCACCTTTACCACAAGGTCGCACCGCGCGTCGTACGCCGCACGGCGATGAACGCGGCGGCCCGTTGGATCGTCGAACGCCAGGAGAACGACGGCTGTTGGGGCGGCATCCAGCCGCCGGCCGTCTACTCGGTCATCGCCCTGCATCTGCTCGGCTACGACCTCCAGCACCCCGTGATGCGCGCCGGACTCGAATCGCTCGACCGCTTCGCCGTCTGGCGCGACGACGGTTCGCGCATGATCGAAGCCTGCCAGTCCCCGGTGTGGGACACCTGCCTCGCCACGATCGCGCTGGCCGACGCCGGCGTGGGCGCGGACCACCCCGCGCTCGTCAAGGCGGCGGAGTGGATGCTGGACGAGCAGATCGTGCGCTCCGGCGACTGGGCCGTCCGTAGGCCGGGACTCACCCCCGGCGGCTGGGCGTTCGAGTTCCACAACGACAACTACCCGGACATCGACGACACCGCCGAGGTCATCCTCGCCCTGCGCCGGGTGGCCCACCCGGACACCGCGCGCATGGACAAGGCCGTCCGGCGCGGCGCGCGCTGGACGCTCGGCATGCAGTCGAAGAACGGTGCCTGGGGCGCCTTCGACGCCGACAACGTCAGCCCGTTCCCCAACCGGCTGCCGTTCTGCGACTTCGGCGAGGTCATCGACCCGCCGTCGGCCGACGTCACCGCGCACGTCGTGGAGATGCTGGCGTACGAGGGCCTGGCCCAACACCCCGACACCCGGCGCGGTATCGAGTGGCTGCTCGCCGAACAGGAGGCGGACGGCGCCTGGTTCGGCCGCTGGGGCGTCAACTACGTCTACGGGACGGGGTCGGTCGTACCGGCACTCGTCGCCGCCGGGATGTCCGTCACCCACCCCGCGATCCGCCGCGCGGTCGGCTGGGTCGAGTCCGTACAGAACGACGACGGCGGCTGGGGCGAGGACCTGCGCTCGTACCGCGAGGAGAAGTGGATCGGGCACGGCGCCTCGACCGCCTCGCAGACCGCGTGGGCGCTGCTCGCGCTCCTCGCCGCCGGGCGGCGCGACACGCCGGCCGTCGAGCGCGGCGTGGCCTGGCTCGCGGCGGCCCAGCGGGAGGACGGCTCCTGGGACGAGCCGTACTTCACCGGCACCGGGTTCCCGTGGGACTTCTCCATCAACTACCACCTCTACCGGCAGGTGTTCCCGCTCACGGCCCTCGGCCGGTACGTCAACGGGGAACCGTTCGCCGACCGGGCACTGGCCCGCGCCGAGCGGCTGGGGGACGGGCGGACGAGGAACGTGGACGAGCGGCGGCCGGACAGCCGGGCGGACAGCCGCAAGGGGGCCTGATGGACTCTCCCCCCGACAGAGTCGGCCCCCCGGACCTGTCCGGCGACCCGTCCGCCACACCGCTGCTGATCGCCTGCGCCCTCGGCATCGAGCAGGTGGCCCTGCGCAGCGGCCTGCAGAGCGGTCTGCCGGGCCGCGGCGGCCGGACGGGCGACGCAGGGCCCGTCACCGTGCTCCGTACGGGCATGGGCCCCAAGAACGCCGAGCGTGCGACGGCGCGCGCGCTCGGAACGGACCGGAACAGGGGCGCGGTCGTCATCGCGTCCGGATTCTGTGCCGGCCTGGTCCCCGGCATGAAGCCGGGGGACCTGATCGTCGCCGAAGAGACCCGGGGCCCCCACGGCTCGGCACCCTGCACGGGAACAGGGCTGCTCGTGGAGGCGCTGTCCCGGGCGCTGCCCGGACGAACGGTCCATACCGGCCCGCTTACCGGTTCCGACCATGTGGTGCGCGGCCCCGAGAGGGACGGACTGCGCGCCACGGGAGCCGTCGCCGTGGACATGGAGTCCGCCGCCACGCTCCTCAGTGCTCTGAGCGCCGGGTCCCGCCCGGTTGCGGCCGTACGGGTGGTCGTGGACGCTCCAGAGCATGAGCTAGTCCGAATTGGCACGGTACGCGGTGGAATATCAGCCTTCCGTGTCCTTCGTGCCGTCATTCCGGCTTTTCTTGAATGGCACCGTTCTTTGCTGCTCCCCAGGAGGTGAGCTAGATGGCCATGCCGCTCCGTCAGACCATCAGGGTCGGGACATACCTCGTTGAACAGAAGCTCCGCAAGCGTGAGAAGTTCCCACTCATCGTCGAGCTGGAACCCCTCTTCGCCTGCAATCTCGCGTGTGAGGGCTGCGGCAAGATCCAGCACCCGGCCGGGGTCCTGAAGCAGCGCATGCCCGTGGCCCAAGCGGTGGGGGCGGTGCTCGAATCCGGGGCACCGATGGTCTCCATCGCCGGCGGCGAGCCGCTGATGCACCCTCAGATCGACGAGATCGTCCGGCAGTTGGTGGCGAAGAAGAAGTACGTCTTCCTCTGCACCAACGCGATGCTGATGCGCAAGAAGATGGACAAGTTCACGCCGTCGCCGTACTTCGCGTTCGCCGTGCACATCGACGGCCTGCGCGAGCGGCACGACGAGTCCGTCGCCAAGGAAGGGGTCTTCGACGAGGCCGTGGAGGCGATGAAGGAGGCCAAGAAGCGCGGCTTCCGGGTCACCACCAACTCCACCTTCTTCAACACCGACACCCCGCAGACCATCATCGAGGTCCTCAACTACCTCAACGACGACCTGAAGGTCGACGAGATGATGATCTCGCCCGCCTACGCCTACGAGAAGGCACCCGACCAGGAGCACTTCCTGGGCGTCGAGCAGACGCGGGAGCTGTTCAAGAAGGCGTTCTCCGGCGGTAACAGGGCGCGCTGGCGCCTGAACCACTCACCGCTCTTCCTGGACTTCCTGGAGGGCAAGGCCGACTTCCCGTGCACGGCCTGGGCGATTCCCAACTACTCGCTCTTCGGCTGGCAGCGCCCCTGCTATCTGATGAGCGACGGGTACGTCCCGACGTACAAGGAACTGGTCGAGGAGACCGACTGGGACAAGTACGGCCGGGGCAAGGACCCGCGCTGCGCCAACTGCATGGCGCACTGCGGCTACGAGCCGACGGCCGTGCTCGCCACCATGGGCTCCCTCAAGGAGTCCCTGCGAGCGGTTCGGGAGACGGTCGCCGGGAGCAAGTGACACCGGCGGCCCGTGACGTCGTGGCCACCGGAAGGACAGCGGCGCCCGTCGCCGCCGTCCTTCCGGTGGCCCGACCGGCAGTCACAGAGAGCTGACGGATCCACCGAGGATCCAGAGGGGGCCGAGCATGTCGACACTGGAGAACATCCGGGGGCCGCGCGACCTGAAGGCGCTGGCCGGCGCCGAACTCGACGAACTGGCCGAGAGCATCAGGGAGTTCCTGATCCCCGCGGTGGCCAGGACCGGCGGGCATCTGGGACCCAACCTCGGGGTGGTGGAGCTGACCATCGCCCTGCACCGGGTCTTCGACTCCCCGGCCGACCGCATCCTCCTGGACACCGGACACCAGAGCTACGTACACAAACTGCTCACCGGCAGACAGGACTTCTCCAAGCTGCGGACCAAGGGCGGCCTCTCCGGCTACCCCTCCCGCGCGGAGTCCGACCACGACGTCATCGAGAACTCCCACGCCTCCACCGTCCTCGGCTGGGCCGACGGGCTCGCCAAGGCCCGCCAGGTGCTCGGCGGCGAGGACCATGTCGTCGCGGTCATCGGGGACGGGGCGCTCACCGGCGGCATGGCGTGGGAGGCACTGAACAACATCGCCGCAGCCAAGGACCGCCCGCTGATCGTCGTCGTGAACGACAACGAACGTTCGTACAGCCCCACCATCGGCGGCCTCGCCCGGCACCTCGCCACCCTGCGCACCACCGACGGCTACGAGCAGATGCTCGCGTGGGGCAAGGAAGTCCTCCAGCAGACCCCCGTGGTCGGCCGGCCGCTGTACGGGTCGCTGCACGGCGCCAAGAAGGGCTTCAAGGACTTCGTCGCGCCGCAGGGCATGTTCGAGGACCTCGGACTCAAGTACATCGGCCCCGTCGACGGCCATGACATCGCGGCCGTCGAGGCGGCTCTGCGCCGCGCCGGCCGCTTCACCGGCCCCGTACTGGTGCACTGCATCACCGAGAAGGGCCGCGGCTACCAGCCCGCGCGGGACGACGAGGCCGACCACTTCCACACCGTCGGTGTGATGGACCCGCTGACCTGCGAGCCGCTGGCACCGCCCGGTACACCCTCCTGGACGTCGGTCTTCGGCGACGAGATCACCGCCATCGGCGAGGAGCGCCCCGACGTCGTGGCCGTCACCGCCGCCATGCTGCACCCGGTGGGGCTGACTGGGTTCGCCGCCCGCTTCCCCGACCGGGTCTGGGACGTCGGCATCGCGGAGCAGCACGCCGCGGTCTCCGCCGCCGGGCTCGCCACCGGGGGACTGCACCCCGTCGTCGCCGTCTACGCCACCTTCCTCAACCGCGCCTTCGACCAACTGCTCATGGACGTCGCGCTGCACAAGTGCGGCGTCACGTTCGTACTCGACCGGGCCGGCGTCACCGGCGTCGACGGACCCTCCCACAACGGCATGTGGGACATGTCGCTGCTCCAGTGCGTACCGGGCCTGCGGATCGCCGCGCCACGCGACGCGGCGCAGCTCAGGTCCCTGCTGCGGGAGGCCGTGGACGTGGCCGACGCGCCGACCGTGGTGCGCTTTCCCAAGGAGTCGGTGGGCGAGACGATTCCCGCCGTCGGGCGCACGGGCGGCCTCGACATCCTGCACGGCACGGCGGAGACCGCCGGGACGGACGTGCTGCTCGTGTCGGTCGGCGCGCTCGCCGGGGTCTGTCTCGGCACGGCCGAACTGCTGGCCGCGCGCGGCGTCGGCTGCACCGTGGTCGACCCCCGCTGGGTCAAACCCGTCGACGAGGCGCTGGCGCCGCTGGCCGCGCGGCACCGGCTCGTGGCCGTCGTGGAGGACAACAGCCGCAGCGGCGGCGTCGGTTGGGCCGTCGGGCAGGCGCTGCGCGACGCCGAGGTGGACGTACCGCTGCGTACCTTCGGCATCCCCGAACAGTTCCTCGACCACGCCAAGCGCGGCGAGGTGCTGGCCGACATCGGGCTCACCCCGGTCGAGATCGCCGGACGGATCAGCGCCGCACTGACGCGCAAGGAGAACACGCAATGACGGAGCAGACGACGCCCCTGACCCGGGGCAAGGGCTTCGACCTCGCGAAGCTGCTGGCCGAACGCGGCGGCGAGCGCTACGAGTTGCACACCGCGTACCTCAACCACCAACTCCCGCGCATGCTGCGCACCATCGGCTTCGACAAGGTCTACGAACGCGCCGAGGGCGCCTACTTCTGGGACGCCGACGGCAACGACTACCTCGACATGCTCGCCGGCTTCGGCGTGATGGGACTCGGCCGGCACCACCCCGTCGTACGCAAGGCACTCCACGACGTCCTCGACGCCTCGCTCGCCGACCTCACCCGCTTCGACTGCCAGCCGCTGCCCGGCCTGCTCGCCGAGAAACTGCTCACGCACAGCCCGCACCTGGACCGGGTCTTCTTCGGCAACAGCGGTACGGAAGCGGTCGAGACCGCGCTGAAGTTCGCCCGGTACGCCACCGGGAAGCCCAGGATCCTCTACTGCTCCCACGCCTTCCACGGTCTGACCACCGGCTCGCTCTCCGTCAACGGCGAGGACGGCTTCCGGGACGGCTTCGCGCCGCTGCTCCCCGACACCGCGATCGGGATCGGTGATCTCGACGCGCTGGAGCGGGAGTTGAAGCGCGGCGACGTCGCGGGCTTCGTCGTCGAACCGATCCAGGGCAAGGGCGTCAACGCGACACCACCCGGCTTCCTGCGGGCGGCGCAGGAGTTGCTGCGCCGGCACAAGGCGCTGCTCATCGCCGACGAGGTGCAGACCGGGCTCGGCAGGACCGGCGACTTCTACGCGTACCAGCACGAGGAAGGCGTCGAGCCGGACCTGGTGTGTGTGGCGAAGGCGCTCTCCGGCGGCTATGTGCCGGTCGGCGCGACCCTCGGCAAGGACTGGATCTTCAGACAGGTCTACTCCTCGATGGACCGGGTGCTGGTCCACTCGGCCAGCTTCGGATCCAACGCTCAGGCGATGGCGGCGGGCCTGGCCGTCCTGTCGGTTATCGAGGACGAGCAGATCGTCGCCAACGCCAGGGCGACCGGCGATCTGCTGCGGTCGCGGCTCGCCGCGCTGGTCGACCGTTACGAGCTGCTGAGCGAGGTGCGCGGCCGGGGGCTGATGATCGGCATCGAATTCGGGCGGCCGACGTCGATCGGGCTGCGGGGCCGCTGGGCGATGCTCCAGAAGGCCCGGAAGGGTCTCTTCGCGCAGATGGTCGTGGTGCCGCTCCTGCAGAAGCACCGGATCCTCACGCAGGTCTCCGGGGACCATCTGGAAGTGATCAAACTGATTCCGCCGCTGACCGTCGGAGAGCCCGAGGTCGACCGCTTCGTGACGGCCTTCACGGCAGTGATGGACGACGCGCACAATGGTGGCGGGCTGATGTGGGACTTCGGCAGGACGCTGGTGAAGCAGGCCATCGCCAACCGGTGAGGGGGAGTCCGCCGGGGTTTGCCTCTGAGGCAAGAAATTTGCCTCAGAGGAAAAATGCTGGCGCAATGGAGGCATGAACACCCCAGCCGCCCTCGGTGAGCACGACCCCACGACAGAGGCCCTGCCCGACGTCGCACCCCGCCTGCGTGAGCTGCGGCGCGGCCGGGGCCTCACCCTGGAGGCCGCCGCCGGGCGGGCCGGGCTCTCCCCGGCCCATCTCTCCCGCCTGGAGACCGGGCGGCGCCAGCCCTCGCTGCCGATGCTGCTCGGTCTGGCCCGCGTCTACGGTACGACGGTCTCCGAGCTGCTCGGCGAGGAGCCGCCCGAGCGCGATCCCGTCATCCGCGCGGCGCGGGCGGAGCCCGTGGAGGCCGACGGCTGGATCTACCGCCAGGCGGGCAGCTCGTCCGGCCGCGCGATGCAGCCGCTGCGGGTGACGGTGCCGTACGGGGCGCAGGGCGACCTCGTCCGCGTCCATCCGGGGGAGGAGTGGATCCATGTCCTGGAGGGGCGGCTGCGGCTCGGCCTCGGGGACGCCGTCCATCTGCTCGATCCGGGCGACAGCGCCCATTTCGACTCGACGACACCGCACCGACTCGCGGCGGCCGGCCCCACCGGCACCGAGCTGCTGTTCGTACACACCCTGCTGACCAGCCCCATCGCCGAGCTGTGTCTGCCGGGCGGCGCCCACCGCCGCTGACCCGTCGTCACCTTCGACCGGATCAGACCAGGTCAAACCAGACAAGAGAGGCCGTCGCCGTGCCCGAGAACTCCCCGGAGCAGGTCCAGGAGCCGTTGTCCGAGGCGCCCGCGATTCCCGCGGCGCCCGAGGTGGCAGAGGCGCCGGAGGTGCCCGCCAAGTCCGTCATGGACGAGGAGGGCAACTTCCCGCGCGGCCTCGCCATCCGGCTCTTCGTCTACCTCGTCGCCGGTCACGCCGTGGCCGGCTTCCTCTGGCTGCTCTTCGAGGCGGGCGCCAAGTAGGACCGGTCGGGCCCCGGCCCCGCCGTCAGCCCTCGTCGACGAGGCGCGCCCGCAGCCGCTCGCGTGTCTCGTCCGTCAGCCCCAGGCCGTCCGTGAGATAGCGGTCGATGCTGCCCCACGTCTCCTCCATCGTCGTGAACGCCGTTTCGAGATACACGGCGCGCGCGTCGAAGAGCGGGGCCAGCAGCTCCAGCACCTCGGGCGAAGTCGCGCCGGGCGACGGGTCGCTGCGGCGTACCAGGTACCTGCGGTGCGGATCGTTCGACTTCAGGTAGTCGGCCTCGATCGCCTCCCGCTCCACACCCACGGCGAGCAGCGACACCGCGATGGAGAGACCGGCCCTGTCCTTGCCCGCCGCGCAGTGCATCAGCGCGGGCAGGCTCTCCAGGGCCAGGGCGTCCAGCACCCGCCGGTGTTCGGCGGTGCGGTCCAGAATGATCGAACGGTACGAGGCGGACATCCGGGCCACGCCCTTGCCGTCGGCCAGGATCGACCGCAGCTGGTCGAGATCGCCGTCGCGGACCATCTTCCAGAACTCGGTCCCGTCGGCCGGGTCGGTCAGCGGGATGTTCACGTTCCGTACGCCCGGCAGCTCGACATCCAGGCCGTCGAGCTTCTGGTCGGCCGCGTTGCGGAAGTCGAAGACCGTGTGCAGCCCCAGCGACGTCAGGAACGCCGTGTCCTCGGCGGTGGCGTGCGCGAGGTGGCCGCTGCGGTAGAGCCGTCCGTACCGTACGCGCCGCCCGTCGACGGTCGGCAGACCGCCCACGTCGCGGAAGTTGCGGACACCGGCCAGGTCGGGCTCGGCCGGCGGGACCTGCTGCGGCACCTCGTGCGTCACGTGAGCTCCTCCGCGTCTGCGGTCGGCGCTCGTCGCCGACGCTGTCGCGCTCCGAACTTTACGACACCGGTTCCCGCTGAAAGCAGTTCAAGAAAGAGGCTTCTGTCCGTATTGAGCGATTACGGCTAACGTGCCCTGGTCGCAGGGGAGATGGGTGCAGATCGGCCCCGGCTGGTGAGCAGGATCATATCCGTGACGGTGTGTGGCCGGGCCGAAGAAGGGAAATGGGACGTCGCACGGAATTCGAAGATCCGTAATCCACGCAGGGTGACCGCTCGCGGCGGCCGATATTCGCGGGTGGATTGCCGAAGGAATGCAACGGCTTGTACGGGTCGGCCCACCCGGCTTACGGTCACCGCAATCCGAGCGGATCGCCGAATCCTGCCGCCGCTCGGAATCCGCATCCACCCAGCACTCATCACGTGTGGCAGGAGCGGGGGACCCAGGTAGTACGCCGGCCCGGACATCCGGACGGCTTGGGGTGAAGTCGCGTCACGGCGCGGCCGGGCATCTCCAGTCCGAACCCGACAGCTCACCTCGTAGGCGCCGGAGAGGAATTCGCCATGCCCGCAAAGGGTAAGCACCGTCGTCCGAGGACCAACCCGATCACCCGCGGATTCGTCGCCGCCGGAACGGGTGGCGCCGCCATCGCAATTCCGCTCATCGGTGCCACGGGCGCCCACGCCGCCGAGCAGACCGCCGCCGCTCCGTCGGTGGCGCACACCGCCTCCGCCGCCTCCGCTCCCGCCGCCGCGCCGCAGACGGCTCAGCACGCCGCGACCGCCAAGACCGTGAAGACGTACTCGGTCACGGCGGGCGACTACCTCGCCAAGATCGCCGAGACGCAGAAGGTCAGCGGCGGCTGGGAGAAGCTGTACGAGGACAACCGCGAGGCCGTCGGTGACGACCCGTCACTGATCCACCCGGGTCTCAAGCTCACCATCGGCGCCAAGGCCAAGACGACCTCCGAGGGCAAGGCCGAGGCCACGCCCAAGAAGGCCGCGCCCGCGAAGCCCGCCCCGGCCGAGCCCGCGCCGAAGGCCGACACCACGGCCAACCAGCCCGCGGCGCAGAGCGACGCCTCCGGCTACACCGCCCCCGTCGACGGCGCGGCCACCACCACCGCCTACCGCGCGGCCGGCGGCAGCTGGGCCAGCGGCTACCACACCGGCGTGGACTTCGCGGCCGCGTCGGGCACCACCGTCAAGGCGGTCGGCCCCGGCACCGTCGTCTCGGCCGGCTGGGCGGGGTCGTACGGCAACGAGGTCGTCATCAAGCACGACGACGGCCAGTACTCGCAGTACGCCCACCTCTCCTCGCTCTCCGTCTCGGCGGGCCAGAGCGTCGGCGGCGGCGACCAGATCGGCCTCTCCGGATCCACCGGCAATTCCACCGGGCCGCATCTGCACTTCGAGATCCGCACCGGCCCGAGCTACGGCTCGGACGTCGACCCGCTGGCGTACCTGCGCGGGCACGGCGTTTCTCTCTGATCTCTCCGTCTTTCCGTCTCTCCGGTCTCTCCGAGGTCCGGGAAAGGTCGTTGGCCGGCGCATGTGTGC